>CAIWMA010000243.1 GCA_903913645.1 uncultured Bacteroidales bacterium
AAGTGTTTTTCCAAGGTCGTTGTGAGTGAGAAAAGCAAAAAGCAAAGAAATACAAACCAGGAATATGCCTGAATAAGCCACCCACTCCCGGTTTAACTTACGCACATCCCAGAAATTATCCGTTGATGTACCTGGTACTTCAGGGACCTTTGCCGTCATCAGTTCAACTGTTTTCAGGCAAATAATAATAACTAGAACACTGAATAACAAGAGATAACCACCGGTTCGGATTTGCCATTTGGTAGTAAAGAATGCTTTCCTGGCAAGCAGGTCGAGTTCACGGATCTCAGCTTTCAGTTGTTCGTCATTCGGATTGCTTTTAAACTTTTCAACCATGGACTTCATTACAGGCGAATTAAGCGGGTCGCTGCTTTTCACCTGGAAATAATTCACCGAAATCAAAATACACAGAACGAAAGCAAGCATAGTGCTGGCAAAGGCGATGCTTTGAAGCAGCCGGATGGTTTTTTCTGAAGGATTCTTATCGTTCATAATTTCGCAATCATTTTCATTTTGTTATGAGCGGCAATTTAACCGGGCAATAATCTACACATCTGACACAACTGAAGCAAGTTCCTTTGTTGGGAGTGTAATCAGTCTGATGTTTTGTTATCATTCTTCCAGCAATCAGGCTGCCAAAAACAAGGCCAATAAATCCACCGAGAATCCAACTTCCGATATAAAATTTATGAAGAACTTCCGAAGCTTCGGCAAAAGCCTGGCGTTGCTGTTTCCCTGCTGATTTGAAGGCTTGTATTTCAAAAGTTTCTGCCTGGTTTTTTTCGGTAACCGGATTCAGTATCTGCTTAGCGAGGCGAACTTTAGCATTTGCACTGGCCAATGGTTCATTAAGTTTTGAGCCAACCCAGCCACCAGCAAGCATAAGGACAGGAATCAGGAAAGTGATAAAGATCAGCTTACGGGCCATTGTTCCTTTGGATTCAGGATTTTTAGTGGTAACAGGAATATCTATAGCATCATAAGGGCAGGAATTTTCGCAAAGCCGGCATTGTATGCACTCGGCAGGGGTAATGGTTATATGCTTTCGCGAAAAACGGCTGGCCCAGTTGAGCAAAACACCATAAGGGCAAAGAAACCTGCAATAAGGCCGGGCAATAAAAATACCTATAACCAGAAGAATGCCACCAAACACAAAAATTCCAAAAGAGGCATTAAAACGCCAGATTCCGACAAAGGGATCGTAACGGCAAATGATAAAATCAGTACCCGTTGCAGCATATATAACAGCAAGCCCAAGATAAATATAAGGGATTACTCCCAGCACAGCATTTAATCTCGATCCGAGCTTCTGTGGACTGAACGCCACCAGATCTTGCATAGCGCCGAAAGGACAAACAGCCGCACAGAATGTCCGCCCAAAAAATAACGTATAAACCAAAGGAGCCACAAAGAAAATAATAGCTGAAATTGGAATCAGGTATGATTTATCAAATATGGCAAGTGTTACATTTTGAATGGAACCGATGGCACAGACGCAACCTTCGCGGTAAAATCCGAAATAAGCCAAAGCAAATAGCGACATCCAGAAAACTCCATTGCGATTTCGTTTTTTAATGACCAGCCACGAAACTACCGATAACGAAATAATGAGAACTGCAATATCCAGAATGGCTAGAACTTCTGCCCGCGGATTGGGTAACAAAGTTTCGGGCTGCACATACCCTGACTCAAATTCCGGCTTTGGAAAACGCTGAATCCCGTACGAGTTCATAAACTGAATCGTAAACAGGAAAACAAGGAATACCAGAGCAAGTGTTTTTTTCATAGTAATTCAAAACGTAAAAATCAAAGGGCAAAAATCAAAGTTGAATTAGTGTGTACCAGGTTTTTATCAGACTTTATTTTTTTCTTCCGGTTTAGCTTCAATTCCCTGCAGCAAATATGGTTTATTAGCGGGTACGCGTTTGAAGGCATCCGAAGGACAATTCCGGGCAATGGAGCATTCATTGCAGTTTACACAGCGATCGTGCCGGATCTGCAATTGCAGTGAGCCGTTCCCGAATGCCCCACAGCCTTTTACGCATTTAGCGCAACCGATGCACAAAGGTTCATCGATGGTATACTGGTAAAAAGGATCTTCAACGAACTTACGTTTGATGGCTGAGGTAGGACAAAGCTGGTTTTCCGCAGCCGTTGAAATATTTTTAGTGTCAGGTTTCAGGTAGCCGCCACACAAATCGCAATACCCGCACATTGCGTATACATGCGTGACTTTTACTGCCGATGGTGACATCACGCAGTTTTCGGCACAGCGGCCGCATTGTATGCATTTTGTAGGGTCGAGCTGCCAGACTGTTTGCCTGAAAAGCGCTGCTTCGGGCAAATCACAGCTTTCCGATTTTTTGCAGTTGTTGCAGGATGTACCCAAATCGCAATTTCCACCTTTAACTGACCGGTACGCTAGAACTCCGGTGGTTGCAGCCAGCCCGGTTAATATGGTTCCGCGGCACAGCAAGTTCAGAAAGTCTCGTCGGTTCTGCATAGCTAATTAATTTGGTTTCACTATTTTCAGTGTCTGACACTGAAAATTATTTCTTTGGTTCAAAAATGCGAATCATTTTCTTCACCGGATCCAATACAAGAATACGATTTTGTTTGTCAACAGCCAGGTCGAGTCCTTTGGTACCGGACTCAAACTGGTCAGGAGTGGCAACAACACAAAGAAAAGTGCCGTCAGCACTGTAAATTTTTACCCGTTCTATGGCTTTTTCGCTGGTAACAAATAAGCTGTCATTAATAAACGCAAAGTTAGACGGATTGCAGCAGCCGCAAAAGCCTTCCGTGGCCATAGATGCTTTTCCCCACGAAGAAAGTAACGTACCGTTGAATTTGTATTTTTCAAAACTGTGCCTGCCGGGATTTACAACCCATAGGTTTCCATCTTTGCTGATACCCAGGTCAAAATAAGGACTTGGAATAATAAACCCGGGCACGCCGGTTGCCGGATCTTTCAGTCCTATTTTCCCGAGAAGATACCCTTTGATATGACAGCGATAAACTACTTTCTGGCCGGCATCAGCAATAAAAATATTCTCACCTTTTACGGCAATACTTGTAAGTACAGCATCAGTTCCTAAAGATGCCCATTTTGCAAGTTGTTCCCCTCGGTTATTCCAGATTTCGATATGATCCTGAATCCCAAGGAATATTTTTCCGTTTTCAGATACCGCGATGCATTGAGCGGTGCCGGCTATCCTGAATTTGTTCACAGTTTTTCCTTTAGCATCAAAAATCGCAACGCTATCTTTCCCCGACACATATATCTTTCCGGAAGTATCAGTTGCGATGCCATGAATTTCTTCAAGCGAAGTTTTAATTTGCTGTGTTTCGGCAAAAACGGCCTTTGCTGAATCACCTTTACGGATATTGTCCAGTTCAAACTGATATGGATTGGTATTACCAGGATTATTGAAGAAAAAATCCTTAACCATAAATATTATCAGTAGAAGCAATAATGCAAGAGCTGAAATGATGATAATTTTTTGTTTCATAGAGAGTAAAATTTATTTCGCCCTGATATCAAGGCAAACCATTGTTTTCGAATCACGCATCAGTAAATATCCGCCGGTAATAGCAAAAGGCCCCCATGAGTCTTGTCCATCGATGATTTTTGCTTTATCCAGAACTGCAAATTTCGATGTCGAGTATTTTGCTATTGTCATCTCGCCGTCGTCGTTCAGGATAAAGAATTTGTTATCGGCTAATATATATGGACCAAGGCCAAACCGCTCGGTTTTACCGCTGCTCATGATAGCTTTATGTGTATCGCTGCCTTTGTAGCAGGCAAATTGAGTACGGAGTTCGCCGGCATCTTTAGGCAAAATACCGAAGATGTACCCGTTGTAAAATATCGGCGTCTGTTGCTCCGAAGCTAGGCCTTCGAGCGGCTTATATTTCTGAACTATTTCTGCCGTGTACTTTCCTCCGTTTTCTTTTACCTGAACTACAACTGCACCTGCACCATACCCTGCAGTCATATAAACCATACCGTTATCCAGGATCAATGGCGAAGGAGCAATAACGGCGGGGGAAAATCCGGTTGTTTCCCAAAGGATTTTACCTTTATCGGTACCTGAAGCCGAAACTCCGCATATTCCTCCGATAGCGCAATATACATAAATCTTTTTCCCTTTGAAAACCATTGGCATAATGGAGGAATGCGACATTTTCCAGTTTTTTGGATTCGGTGTTTCCCAGGCTTTTTTACCTGTTTTACAGTCGATGCCTATCAATAATGATTTACCACCGGTGGCTATTATTGCTGTATCGTTTTCAATAAGCGGGCACTGACCGGTATACCAGAATGGTACTTCTGTGTTGTATTCAGCCGCCAGATCGAGGCCCCACAACAAGTCGCCCTTTAGCCGGTCCACACACATTACCTGGCAGCGTGGGCCAATTGTTACCACATACTTTTCGTTTACAGCAGGAATAGTTCGTGATAGTCCGTGATTTCGTTTCAGCCTGACATGATATCCGCGGTGCCAAAGTTCATCACCACTTAGCAGCGAAAAACATCGGAGCATATCCTGTTTACTGGCTTCATCGTAATCAAGTATATAAACGCGCCCATCAAAAACGGTCGGAGCTGCGTGTCCTTCGCCAAGCGGTATTTTCCATAGGATTTTCGGACCTTCTTTTGGAAATTTATCGATCAACCTTATGTTTTCTTTACTTACATTATCGAAATCAGCTCCCCGGAAACGAGGCCACCGGGTTCCGGGAATATCGTCGCAGGTTTTAAAGAAGGTAAAAGTTTCTCCTATATTTACTTTCTGGACGGCAACAGTCCCGGTTTTGCGTTCATCCATTCCGGGTACCGATTCCCGAATTGTTTTCACCGGGTTATAAATCATCCACCATGCTAATATGCCAATTCCAACCACAACAAATGCTGGAAGCAGATACCTGAAAATGTAGGTTTTAAGCATAACGCCGGGATTGGAAAATACGAATGCAAAAGTACTTATTAACTATGATACTCTTACGTTTTGCAATAATGATGGCGTTGAGTTTTGTAACCAATTTAAATGACAAATATTAATCGATGCATATGAAGAAACGGTGAAACTATTTTTTTCTGATATCGTAGGCCAGCATTGCATCACCATGCCTCAGATAAAGAACGCCTTCTGAAATAACTGGAATAGTGAAAAACTCCTTGGTTCCGACCGGCATTTTGAATGAACTTATCAATTCCATCTTTCCGTTTTCTGGCTTTACTAAACCAACCATTCCCTTTTCAGTGTAGCAATACAGCATGTCATCGGCAACTATGAGGGTGCCTTTATCGAATTTCAATGAGTCGGAAACCAAACCTGTGTTTGCGTCCAGACTGCAATATCTGCGGGGTTTGTATTGTGAAGTATAAATGTAATTGCCGATTTTAACGAATCCTCCGTGCGCATCCGTAACAGTTGAGTTGCTCCAGGCTTCAGTAATCGATTTGCCATTTTCTGACAAAGCCAGTTTTACCACCCCACTGCCACTTCCAGCTGAGAAATAAATATTTCCGTTATCGAAAAGTGCGGTATTGCCGTGAATGTCACCTGTGCCTTTAAGCTGTTTGTTCCAAAGAAGTTCACCCGTAGAGGCATCTATCCCGATGAGGTTGTGTATTGAAAAGTTGACAATAATTTTCCGGGAAGGCAAAGTAATTAACAGGGGCGAGCTATACGCGGTGGAATCACCCAGAGCTTTTGAAACCCAGATTATCTTTCCGCTAAACCTGTCAAAAGCAACAGCATTTGTATCCGGTCCGCCAGGGAAACAATAAACGAGTTTATCGTTGATCAACGGACCTTCGGCGTAACCAAAGCGAACATTGACTCCATGCAGATCCTTCAGCATATCGACTGACCATTTTTCGGAACCGGTATTTGCATCAAAACAAATGAAACGGCCCATACTGGTTTCAACATACAGCAATCCATCCACTAATGTAGGTGTTGAACGTGCGCCGGTAAAATTTTCCATCCACTCAAGGCCGGTTTGTTTCTTCCAGATCAGAGAACCCGATTTATTGAATGCAAATAGGTAGCCGATACTGTCGATTTCGCCGGTGACATAAATCCTGTCGTTTGTAATTATGGGAGAACTATATCCGTTGCCAATTCCTTCCGCTTTCCAAAGCAAAGCAGGACCATCAGCTGGCCAACTTTTCAACAAATTTGTTTCAGCATAAATTCCGTTTCGTTGAGGTCCACGAAACTGCTTGAATGACTGAGCGGATAATCCGATTGAAAATAGCAGAAAGGCTAAAAATGGGATGATTCTAAAGAGCATAAAAAGTGTGTTTTGTATTATTTCTTCCTGATATCATATACCATCAAAGCTTTGCCATGACGGATATACAGAACGCCATCTTTTATAACGGGATGTGAAAAATGCTCCTTGGTTCCGGCGGTTATCTTAAATTTACTGATTAATTCCATTTTTTGAGCACCAGGTTTTATAAGATTCATTTCACCTCGCTGATTGTAGTAATAAAACATATTGTCGGCAAGAGCCAGTGAACCGGTACCGATTTTCAGCGAATCCGAGATTTGACCGGTTTTAGCATCTGCACAAATAAACGAACGTTTCGATTCACTGCCCGTATAAATGCGGTTGTCAATTTTTATAAATCCACCCATATAATTATCAATAGCTTTATTGTTCCAGACTTGTGTGATCTGTTTACCATCATCCGAAAGTTTCAGTTTAGTTCCACAATTATTATCGCCGGCAACATAATAAATATAACCGTTTTCGTAATACGCCGAATTGCTGTGCGTATCTCCCATTCCTGGTTTACGTTCAGCAACAGGAACATTTACCTGCTCATGCGACCAGAGTAATTTCCCGGTTTGAGCATCAATTCCCATCAGATGGTATGCGCTGAAAGTAACCAGTATTTTTATAGAAGGAAGTGTAATCATAATGGGTGAATTGTAACCCGGGATTTCTCCAAATCCTTTACTGGCCCAGTTTTGCTTACCTGTAAACCGATTCAGTGAAACCACGTTATTTCCCAAACCGCCAGGGGTAAGGAAAACCTGGTCGCCGTCAATCAAAGGCGATTCGGCATGTCCGAACATAGTGAATCTCCCCTTCAGGTCTTTAAGCATATCAACTGACCATTTCCGCGAACCATCTTTTTCATTAAAACAAGTAAGATTTCCCAGGCCGGAGCACACATAAATCAGGTTACCGACAACGGTAGGAGTAGAACGCGACCCCTGGTAGGATACAACCCATTCTTTGCCATAATCTGATTTCCAAAGGAGCTTTCCTTTCAGATCATAGGCAAAAAGATAACCAACGCTATCCACTTCGCCGGTAATGTACACTCGGTCGGATGTGATAGCTGGCGGTCCATAGCCATTACCGACTTCGGTGTTACTCCAGAGCAAGGCAGGCCCTTCTTCAGGCCAGGAAGTCATTAGATTTTTTTCGGAATAAACACCATCACGGTTAAGTCCACGGAATTGCGCAACTACTTGTGCCTGTATGCCTGCAGAGATAAGAAGCATGAAGCAAGCCAGGAAAAACACTTTACGGTTCATAGTGTGAGTATTAAGATTTTTTGATAAAGAGCCAGGTTTGGAATCAATCCCGGCAGGGGAATTCAAAATTGGCAAAGTAAAAATATACTATTGAAAGATATTTCTGAATAGATTTTGATAAATAAGCGAAAATAGTCGTTGAAATACAGGAAACTATCTGCAAGTGATTATAAGCCCGGCAGATTTACTGCTGATTAAAAAAATTAACATGAAAACGCATAAACTTCCTTGATTTATAAGATCAAAGGCTCAAATTCAAAGATCCAAATAACCAGGAGCTTTGAAGAGAAGGTTTTGAATTTTGAATTTGAGATTCGAGACCTTGTTTGAATGGGACAAGAATATTGAGGTTGAAAACCCAGACTATTTCCTGATATCGTAAACCATAAGCGAATTTCCATGACGGACATACAACCTGCCGTTTTCTATAACCGGGTGAGCCCAGTGTTGTGCGGAACCAAAGGGAACCTTGAATCCAGATATTTTTTTGAACCCGGTCAGTATAGGTTCAATTAAAGCTACTTCGCCACTTTCATCATAGGTATAAATCATGCCATCAGCTGAGATAATGCTGCCAAACTTATTATTCATTTTATCAAATGCAAGTTCATTGCCGGTTTTCCAGTCGATGCAATGAAGGCCTTTGATCTGATCACCCAATCCGTAAATTTTACCATTCAACAATACCATGCCACCCATGCGGCTATCGAGACTGGCATTTTTCCAGGCTTTTTCAAAGGATGTTCCATCAGCCGAAAGTTTCAGCATTACCCCTCCGCATCCATAGCCCGAAACACAATACAAGTAACCATTATTGTATATAGGTGTGTTGGCATGAACGGCCCATTGATTTGTCTGCTCCTGGCTCCACAGCTTTTTACCGGTTTCGGCATCAAGCCCGAGGATTGATTTTTCAGTCATGGTAACCACAATTTTACGGGCAGGTAATGTTATCAGCATTGGCGAGCAGTAAGCACTTACTTCGCCGTTGCCGGGATTGCTCCAAATAAGTTTGCCGGTATTTTTATTCAGGGCGATAACATTGTTTTTAACACCGCCAGCGGTGCAAAAGAGTTTGTCGCCGTCGATGAGCAGGTTTTCGGTAACACCCCAGGTAATATTCCGGCCATCATAATCCTTCATAATATCAACGGACCAAAGTTGTTTTCCAAGGTCAGACGAAAAGCAGGCTATTTTTCCCAAAGCACTCATTATGTATACTTTGCCATCATTAACCAGCGGAGTTGTTCGTGTACCGGGAAAACTTTCGGTCCATTCGTCACCATAAGGAGAACTCCAGGCGAGTTTGCCGTCAAGAGTAAAAGCAAAAAGGGATCCTTTTCCATTCGCTGCGCCAGCCACGTATATTTTTTCATGAGCAACAACGGATGCTGATCCGTGTCCATCGCCCAGGTTATCGTAATGCCATAAAAGCTTTGGTCCTTCTGCAGGCCACGATTTTAGTAATCCTTTTTCGTCGTAAATGCCATCACGATCTTTGCCCCGCCATTGGGAAGCTTCCTGAGCCAGGATTATATTTGTAAATAGAACCAAGCTAAAAAATAGAATAAAAGGTGATTTCATAAGGATTATGAGATTTAAATTTCGATAAAATTACAATTTTATAGGAGATGAAGAAATGATTTCTGCAACTGCTAAAAAAATCAACTTTCCGGGATAGTTATAATGATTATCACGAAATTTGTTGAAACTGAAAATCAGCATCATATGAACCGGTTTCATGATAAAATATTTTTCCTGCTTTTATTAAGCACCAGTATTGTTAACCTTCACGCACAGGGATTGAAAGAACTTAAATTTTCAATCGATGGAAAATTTATCTTTCATGAAACTGAAGATAATACTGGGAAAAACTACAAACTGGAAAATCTGCCAATACTTTCATACTTGGCAAATGGGAAACTTAACACTACATCAACAAGAATAAGTACTCTACAAGCTGACAGTATTATATTTACAGAAGGAAACTTGCAAATCTCATATAAAAAATTATCATTTGAAAACGGAGTTAAAGCACGTATCATTTTTAAAAACATTTCGATATCAGATACCTTAAACATACAAAATGTTGTTCCGTTTGGGGAAAATCCCAAACATGTTTATATCACTGGTAAAGGCGATAATGAATTGTCCCGGTCCTATCTTTTTCGTCCCGGATATGAGCCGGCAAATGTGATTTTACCGGATAATGCATGGGAACTGGGGTTTTCAGCAATAGGTTTTGAAGGTGGGAAAGGAATTTGTGCATTGGCGCGACGCATGAGTTGGGATAAAGAAAGAGCGAAGCGCCGTCGGTTTGAAACACAGCTTTATCCTGGTGGAACTGTAACTTACACTCTATGGATTGATCTTTATAATGGTGAGTGGCAGGAAGGTCTGCGCCTGATGTTCCAGGATCGTTTTCTTTATGATATAAGTGGAATATTTGATAATACACTTTTTGAGCGGGCCGATTTGAAATGGATCCGGCATGCATATGCCATGCACTTGATGATGAACTGGGATCATCAGTATTATGATGCCACAGATGGCGCGTTTCATATGGAGGAGTTCCTCAAAAAAGGGAACAAACTTTATGGTGGTGACGATGTAATCGGAATCTGGCCGAATTGGCCTATGCTGGGTCTCGATCAGCGGAACCAGTGGGACTTGTACCGGGCTTTGCCGGGTGGGACAGCAAAAGTAAAAGAACTTGCTGAACTTTGCAGAAACAATGGAACAAAGCTTTTTATCAGCTATAATCCCTGGGACGAAAGCACCCGGAACGAGGATCATCACGCAGGGATGAGTGATATGATTGAAAAAACCACTGCCGATGGCGTGGTGCTTGATACCGAAGGGAAATCGAGCCTTGAACACCAGGCTGCCGCCGACAAAGTGCGGAAGGGCGTTATCATGTATAGTGAAGGAATGGCGGTACCGAAAGATATGCAGGGAATAGTTGCCGGTCGTGTTCACAATGCTCTGTACTACCCGCCATTGCTGAATCTGAATAAATTTATCAAACCCGATTTTGCAATTTTCCGTGTGGCGGAGGTTCATCGTGAACACATTCGCCGCGAATATGCTACTTCATTTTTCAATGGTTACGGAACTGAACTGAATATCTTTCCTCCCGGCCGTCCGGATTGGATGGATGACGAATACCGCTTCTTTGGCCGGACTATTATGATTTTGCGTGAGAATACGGATAATTTCATTTCTTCAGGATTAACTCCCTTAATTCCAACAAAATCCGATAAAGTTTATGTGAATAAATGGCCCCTGGAGTACAAAACGGTTTACACTATTTTTAGCCTTGTTCCGGAAGGCGTTGATTCCCCATTATTCGAAGCAGATCAAAAACCAGGCTGGCATTATATTGATTTATGGAATCATGTTCCAGCCAGGATTGATACCATTGAGAACAAATTTTTTGTAAGCGTTAATATCGGCGAATTTTCGAAGCGCTGGCTGGGAACCAATAACGAAGGTGCTGTCGGGGCAGTTGGCTTCTTTCCTGAAAGGATTCAACTGGCTTTAAAAGGAGATTCACTTTCTGTTTCTGCATCAGCAGGTACTAAAATCAAAATAT
>CAIWMA010000244.1 GCA_903913645.1 uncultured Bacteroidales bacterium
ACCAAACTTGCGGTGCGATGCACCTAAGCTCTAAATAGTCGATCCTTAGTAACTCGTTTTTAAAATTTGAATTTCAAAAAAGAAAAGTTGTTGAAGAATTTCAAAAAAGAAATTTTTACTCTTTTGTTTGATTTTCTCCATTAATTTCTTGAAGTTCCATCCTGCAGCAGCCAATAATGCATTGATTTTCGGCGATTTGTCGCCATGTAGATAGTTTTGTCCCATTCTAAAGTGTTGCTTCAGGTGTCCAATAACTGGCTCTATAGCTGCTCGTCTTCTGAATTTTTTCCGCTTCGTTCTTTTGATGTATTCGCTGTCACGTTTTAGAGGCTTGTTAGCAGTGCTAATTTTCACACCGTTGATTTCTGATCTTCCTCTGCCACCTCGGTCGTAAACTACTTCCTGTGGCTTGTATTGAAAATTTCGTTCTACCTGATTTAAAAGGGGTTCAATGGTATGACTGTCATGTGGGTTGCCTACAAAAGAGTCAATTCCCAGGACAACAAGACTCTGTGGATTGATCATTAATCCGATTTTATTCCCAAACTCGTATGGTTTATGTGCTTTTCCTTTTGCAATACAACAAGTAAATGGTTTATGCAAGCTGTAGATTTTATTTTTATCGTCTTTTCGTTGTTGAATTACCTTGCGGTACAATTCCAGATCATCAGCGTATTTTCTTGTCGCTTCATGACTTAAATTTCGTTCCAGTTCCCGTAATTGTCTGCCAGCCAATGTTCTTAGTTTCAATTGTGCCTTTCTGGCTTTAATCCTGCGTTTTGGATGGGTTGGATTGTGTGTTTCACGAAGTAATTGTTTACTAACCCTTTTGTAGCTCTGACGCTGCCTAATTCCTTCATTGTCAGCAATTGCATTGCAACGATCGATCACTTTCTTAGCCAGCTTGGCATCGGTTGGGAATGTCGTGTTATTTTCCTGAACGGTTGTATCTGAGAGCACCATTTTACTTTTTGCCTTGGGCCCGTGTAAGTTTACCGAATGACTGAATATTTTCTCAACACCTTCTTCGCCGATCCGTTTACGAAAATGCACAAAATCACTTGGATCGAACGGAAATTTATGTTGAAAATAGGCTTCTCCACAGAAGTATTGCATGTAAGGATTCATCTTCCATTCATAAGCAATTGTCTCATCACCAAGATTATAGAGTTGCTTTAAAATCAGGCATCCTACCATAAGTCGTGTTGGCATAGCAGGTTGACCTGTGTTTGAATAAAGTGATGCGAACTCTTTTTCAAAGTACTTCCAGTCGATATGATTGCTCAATAAAACAAGTTCATGCCTCATATCGATGAAGTCGGACAGGAGCGGTCTGAACAGTTCCCGTTGTTGCTGATTAGGTGATTTTCCGATCATGATTTTGCAAGGATTTTGGCTAAATTTAATGATTTTCTTGCAATATAAGATGCCTAGAAAGACTAGAATATCAACATTAATGTGTTAATAACCAATTGATTTATTATTTATTAAGGATCGACTATTTAATTGTAAAACAAAGATATTGTATTACAATTCAAATTGAAGTCAAAAGTGAAAATATTTTTAATTCATCTGTTTACTAACGATTATCTGTCATCAGGTTCTATTCTGTTAAGCCGGTATTGATCTCAAAGTAGAGGTGAGCATTGGCTTGGCTTTTGGTATCGTGCGCTTTTCCGGCGAGATGAATAATACAATCAACGGGTGGGATTTGCTCCAGCTCATTCCAGCCATAGGTTTTAACGACTCCATCCTTTTGCGGTGAAACGATATC
>CAIWMA010000245.1 GCA_903913645.1 uncultured Bacteroidales bacterium
CCTGTTTCCATTGATTGTTGTCCTTGTATGCAATCCATTGGGCATTGTTCCAGTCTTTTTTGGCGAGTAAACCCATAGACCAAAAAGCAGGTTTGCTCCACTTTGAAGGCAAGCCTTTTTTATCCCAAATCCTCACTTTCCAGTAATATTTTATTCCCGCAAATAGAGGCTTGCCTTGATATCCGATTTGAATGGATTGATCTGAATTGCGTTTCCCGGTATTCCAGATATCACCAATGTCTTTTGCCAGGTTTTCGGGCGTTGAAGAAACGATTACCTGGTAGGATTGCTGAAGATCACCTCTTTCGGATGATAAAATCTGCCAGCTTAAACGGGGTGAAGTTGCATCTACACCAATTGGATCAACAAGGTATTCGCAGCGAAGATTTTCGACTGTGGCGGCCTGAATGAACAGACTGAAATAAAGCAGGATAAGAATAATCAATAATTTTTTCATCTTATTTTTTTAGAGGAACAACAGGTCTTGTATCACCTTCACGGTACAGAATATGCCAGGTGTTTTCAGGAAAAATATCATTCATAAACAGAGGCTGGGGAAGCCAAACCCGGAACAGGTTCTTCCCGCTGTACTGGTTTCCGGCAGATGCATAATCGCACATGACCAGGTTAATCTGTTTATGATCGAAAAAGTGTGTATACCTGTATAGAAAAGGGACTTCAAATGCCATCCACACATCGGATGGTTTTGTAGCGGATGGAATCAGTTCAATATATTGATCAGGTGAGTCAGTTGTGTGTGTTGGTTTAGGAAGCACATACTTCAATCCACCAAGCTCATCCTTTTGAACCCATTGAGTTCCCTGAGGAAGAAGCCAAAGATTAAAATTCTCATTTTTAACTACGCGGTTATCAAGAGCCAGCACAATCGGGCCACGCATTACTGCCAGGTCATTCACGCTTCCTGGTGCCCGGATAATCCGACCACGAAGATCCATTTCCAGCTGAATCTGATCGCCATTCTTCCATTCGCGCTTAATTTGAGCATACGTTCCCGGTACGCAGTCTATTTTTTCATCGTTTACAGTAAGATTCATGTTCTTGCTCCATGCGGGAATCCGGAGACTGACAGTAAATTGTTCAGGTTTAGGTAAGTCAATTCGAATCAGAATGTCTTTGTCCTCAGGATAATTTGTTTCCTGGGTAATTTTTAATTCTGTTCCTGTTTCAAGTTTTTGCGTCCAGTTTCCTTTGCTGTACAGGTTTATTACCGGCCCGGATTTACTTTTCATAACCGACCAACCAGGAGTGATCAACAGGCCTCGTGGCCCATTAGCCACGCAACAGCTTGACTCGCATACAGGAACCTGCATGGGTGAAGGCATTCGCTCTCCGATCAGCGGGGAAAAATAAGCCCACCATTCCCCTTCGTCAATCATCGCGCCCATCAATGCATTGTATAGCGATACTTCCATATTGTCGGCCCAAACCGGATCGCCGGTGAGCTGCAACAACTTGTAGCATAACTTCATCCAGGTAACGGTTACACAGGTTTCCATGGGTTGCTCCAGCATTTCGGTCTGGCGGTTAGCGCCATCGCACCACAATTCGCCACTTGACCCGGAACCCACAATCATAATTTCTTTCTTCAGAACACTTTTGCCAAATTTTACAGCAGCATCCAGGAGCCGTTTTTCTCCCGTTACCCGATATAATTCACACAAACCCTCATAGCACGACATCATTTCATAGCCTTTGGGGGCAGCAATCAGAATGGGATCGACTCCTGCCAAAGCATCCTCAACCAGGCGCAGTCCTTTTGGGTTGTAAGTGTTTGGTTCGCTCCAGAGTTTCACAAGGTATTCAGCAAAATCAAGATATTTTTTGTCACCAGACCGTTCGTAGACCAGCACTACCGGTTCGAGAACGGAGCAGGATGACAATGATCCGATAATCTGAAGCCCTGTTTCAGTCAGTTTCTTCTTTCCTGGTCCGGCTATTTCGATTAAAGCATCAGTTGCACGGCAAGCCGCCCGCAATGATTTCTTATCCCCAGTTTGATCGTAATGAGCTATCAGTCCGAGCAAAGCATATTTACGGCCCCAGATATCCCAGTATCCAAAATCTTCGGCACGCGAATAGCTGCTCAGGCGCCCGTCAGCATCCTGAGTTTTTATTAATTCTGATGCCGATTTGTCTAAAATGTCTCGATAAGCAACAGTAGGTTGCCAGGCATATGCCAATGCTGCGGAAGTATACCATTTGCCCCAGAATTCACCATGAAAACCGCCACCGTTATCCAGTTTGTTTTTGAATGGAACGGTGTACAGTTCATAGTTTTTGGCCATTACTCCATTTTCAACACAGTTTCTCATTTTCTGCCCGATAACTCCTTCAATTTGGGCAGACGAAAATACTCCAGGAGACAGAATATCACGCTGAGCGCAGACCTTAATATTTAGAATTCCTAAAAGGAAAATCGTGACTAGAAATGTTATTCGTTTAATATACATAACCCAAAATTTAATCAGTCTTAATTCCGAAAGTCTTGTAATCGTAATTGAACCTCCGTTCCGGAGCCGAATCGCCGTTTACAAAAAACTCAGTGATATCATCAGTTTTCTGAATATTGTCGAGCCAATGGAAATAAATTTCAAAGCCACCGGCAGGAATGTTCAGTTCAGTGCGGGGAATTGCAATTTCCATCTGTTTTCCAACCATGTTATAATCTAAATCGATAATCTTTTGCCATGCGCCGTTCTTCCAGGCTTTCAGGGTAGTTTTGGAAGCACTGGTAACATCCATGTTAACAACAAAATCGTATCCTTCCCAACCTGTCTGCTTATTCCGATCTTGATCAATAAACAACATCATCCAGTTTTTATCCTTAAATGATGTCATATTCTGGGCTGTTTTCACATAAAAATAAACTTTCTTTGCATCGTAACTAATACGCGATTCCACAATGTCGTTTCGGCCAGTTGTATTGGTATAATGATGCTTAAGAGGTGCTCCGTCAGAATCTCGTGGCAATACATCACCCTCAAAATCTTTAAATACAGGTTTTACATCTATCCATTCCTTAAATTTCCCGTCAATCGAAACATGTTTGGCTGGCTGTGTCTTTTCGTTTGGGGTCATCCCTTTATACTTACGTAAATGACCAGCCAATTGATAAAAGAAGTTATCAGAATATCCACCTTTCATTGGTTCCAAATCGCGATTGAATTCAGCATTGAACTCATCCACAAAATACATATCATTCACTTTTAAGGTCCGATTCTGAAATTTGAAGTTTGAATTAACCAAATCCTGATTACATGGCCAGGCACCGGCTTTCCATTCATTCCAGCCAGTTATGCATAAAACCGGGGCCTGGATTTTTTCGGCACCACTCCATTGTTCCTCGAAGAAATTACCTGTTCCGGTTTCAGATGAAAGCCAATATTGATCGTAAGTTGGCGTATGGGTTGATGTACTGCTTGAACTTCCATATTTAGGATTGTTCCAAAGTGGCCCTCCAAAACTTTTTGAAATTACAACCTGTTCCAGCGCACCATTGCTATACGATGGCTTTTGCGGATATTCATCAAAAAACCGCCATTTCCCCTGATCCGATTCTTCCTTCGGAAATGTGGCCCACATAGGACGCCAGGTAAAATAATTCAGAATTTCGGTCATTCGTCCCGGAATTTCGGGAGAAATGGCTTTTAGTTTGGGCGAAAAAATAAGTGGTTTATTTTCCCAATAGAACCAGCAATCCCGGTATGCCGGATTTTTATAATAAATATCATAGAGCTCTTCAATTTTAGCATTGGGTTCATGATTCAGGAATGCAACCAGGCGTGGAACCGGGTAGCCTTTGCTTTTCATATCCAGCATTACCCTGAGCAGTTCATTCAATTCAGAAGCATTAACAATGGCATTTGTAAAATCCAGGTAAAGGAAATCGATCCCGATCAATGAAAACAGGCTCAGATGTTTCCGTAATACCCAGGAATCTTTTGAAAGGTAATACCCTAATTCGGGTTCCGACCAATAATGATCTTCCATCCGCCAATCAGTTTTAGCCGGATTTTGAGCTAACAGCTTTGTAACATCAATTTCATCAGTAGTTGAATTTCTCAAAGCATCATGCCAAAGCCAGTAAAAAAGGCCTACATAATGGTTTACTTTTGGAGTTGAACATTGCCCGGGTAAAGGCAAAGTTCTACCCAAAGCATCGGTTACAACCAGATTATCGCCCCACGCCAGATTTTGCGGCGAGTTTTGTCCTTTGCCTGAAATGAGGCAGAATACTAAAAGGCTAATTGTAAATACTATATTCCTCATAAATTGACTGAGTATTTCGTTTTTATTCCAAGACTATTTCCATAAAAGTATATGCCGGTATCGAAACTGAATAGTTCCCCGCCTTGAGCTTGATCTTTGATTCTGAAACAGTCTTTTTTATTGCCTGCTGATTCTGCATTGTATTCATAGCTACCGGGCTATCCGCCTGAAGCTTTGTTATTGCTGCATTTACAAATGACTTACTCAAACCTGACAAATCAAAATCAGCAGCTTTGATTTCCCCGGTGCGGTTACAAATATTCAATACCAGTTTTTCATGGTTCAAATCCCATGATGCCTGAACCTGGTAATCATCGTTGGCATTGGGTGCATAGTTATCAATGGTAAGCACCCATGCTGCCGGCGAATTGGAAAGCAGTTC
>CAIWMA010000246.1 GCA_903913645.1 uncultured Bacteroidales bacterium
ATCATTAAGGTACACGGTGAGTTTCCTGCCAGTACCTAAATCGATTCTGCCCCCTAACGGAGGTATTTATAATTCATGGAACAACAATAACGAAACCAGGACATGGATTACAAATAATAAAGATAAGTACGATTTTATCATCTTCGTCGAAACCGGCCAGCAGGATGATTTAATGGATACAAAAAAGCAAAAAATCCGTTCGTGTGGATTTTACAGCCGGGGAAATCCATCAAAAAGCTGGGTTGCTGTGTTTTGTACCACAAGCTTTACGGCAATAAGACCTTCAAACCTGGAGGCAGTGGATTATGATTATGCAGGAATGGACTACATGATGCCAATTTCTGAATATCAGTTCTCAAGGCAGAATTTGCTTATAGACGCTGAAATGCTTCCTCTTATCAGGACAGATATTATTAAACTACTCGATTATAAACTGGAATATTTTCTTACAAACTCCTTCCTGATGCCGAATGCCGATTTCGACAAAATAAAGTCAGAGAAAAAGGAATAGAATTCATTTTTATAGCCGGGTTTAAGGTGGTTTCTAACCAAAAATGAAATATACGCCATGAAAGTTCTTAAAAATACAGTTCTGCCCATTTTTGCAGCAACCCTTTGGATCAGTATTTCCGAATTCGTAAGGAATGAATTTATCGTAAAATCGTATTGGGTAAATCATTACAAAGAGCTAGGCCTTACTTTCCCGGATGAGCGGTTAAATGGCGCCGTATGGGGTATCTGGTCGTTGTTGTTTGCCATTGCTATATTTATTATTTCTAAGAAATTCTCCTTGCTCCAGACAACTTTCCTTTCCTGGTTTGTGGGTTTTGTACTGATGTGGTTTGTACTTGGCAATATGGGCGTTTTGCCTTATGGTCTGTTGGTCTATGCAATTCCACTCAGTCTCCTGGAAGCATTTGTTGCAAGCTGGATCGTACTCAGACTTAGAAACTGATTATTAACCCGGAAACAGGTATAATTTAAATATCAACCCAAGATATTGTAAATAAAAACCTCTCCGAATCAGTCCCATTCGGAGAGGTTATGGTTTTGGCCGGGCTTCAGTTTAATTATTTCTTTGCCAGGCTTTCAATTTTGTTTTGATACCAATGGATTAGCTGGTTCATCCTATTTTATTAACCGGCATCGGTGTTAATAAATATTCTTTCAACTTTCTGCTGGTGTAGCAGGTACTTCGGGTACCGGGACGGCAGCGGCGCCATCGGCGAGCAGGAAAAGATTGAACAATGTTGCATCATCCTGGAACACCAGCTTGGCACATTGGCTAACCAACGCCATATTTTCCCATACAGCATTCATAGCGGTAATGCGCTGGCTCGAATTGATAGAACGGTCTTTTTTCGACTTCTCCTGGGCTAAATCCTGTTCAACAATATTATTTGCCAGGGTATTAAGCAATTCAATATCCTTTTCCTGCATGCCACTGGCTAGTAAAGCAGGCTTGTATTCAGGCCCTGAGGCTATGCCATATGCCGTACG
>CAIWMA010000247.1 GCA_903913645.1 uncultured Bacteroidales bacterium
GGGATATAAAAAGATATCAGTTGATAAAATGGATTCGGTAACTGTAGTGATTACGGATAGACACTCAAATAGTCTCACCGAAAATTTAGACTTTATTCCTCCCGTCGAAAAAAATCCTTTGATTACCAAAACAACGCAGAAAGACCGTGACTATAATACATGGAGGCTTCAGCAGGAAGATTCGATACGCACTCTTTACATGTCTACATTTAAGGATTCGGTATGGGTTTCAGGATTCGCGGCAAAGCAAGGTTTAAATGCAGAAAGGCTTTTGCCCATCTTTAATAAAAGCTATGGAAACTGGCAGGAAATCTCTGATTTTATCACAGGAACGCCTGATTTTCAAAAAGATTGGGCAATATGGGTGCTCGAAGTAATCTCTGAAAAAGATATTCGTGACACCAAAGCTGAAATTCTCAAAGATCACCTGGTAAATTCGTTTAACTCAAACAACCCGGCACCAGGTCTGGACAAGGATTTTTTTGCACGGTATGTTATGAACGGGCGTATTTCGAACGAGATGATGCTTCCCTGGCGTGGATTTCTGCAAAAACAGTTCACTGCTGATTTAACAAAGCAGTTTAAATCGGATATAAATGCTCTGGTCGACTGGATCAAGGTAAATATTAAAACAGATGATACTGCTAACCTGCATTCGCGTACGCCACTTTCGCCACGTGGTGTTTACGAACTCCGATTAGCCGACAGGCATTCGCGCGATATTTTCTTTGTAGCTGTTTGCCGCAGTTTTGGCCAGGCAGCCCGTATCAACCCTGCAACCAGCCTGCCGCAATATTTTAATGGAACGGAATGGATAAATGTAGCCTTCGAACAAGTTACCGAAAACATTGCTGAAAAAGGGTTTATTCATTTCGTTAATCCTGACGAAAACTTCGATCCGAAATATGCCATCAATTTTACTATTGCACGCTACAATGCCGGAGTATACCGGTCGTTAGAGTTCGATTATGGCATGAAAATCAGCGACTTTGAAACTAAAACTGAAATAGAAGCCGGCAAATACCTGCTCGTAACCGGTAACAGGCAGCCCGACGGAAGTGTACTTTCTTCGGTTACTTTTTTTGAAGTTCCGGCGAAAATTGTTACTGATGTAAAAGTGGTAATCCGCCAGGATTACAGTCCTGCCGAACCATGGGCAAAAATCAATCCGGTTTTTTATAAATTCAACAAATATGCTACAAACGAGGTTCTTGAACTCAAAGATTTATTGGCACAAAAGGGCGCAATTCTGATCTGGATCGATCCTGACAAAGAACCATCAAAGCATGTTCTGGCTGATATTCCGGCAGTAAAAGATATTATTGAAAAATGGGGCGGCGGAATGCTTTTCCTGTTCCCCACCGAAAAAGTAAGTTCTTCTTTCATTCCTTCAACCTTCCCGAATCTTCCGTCGCAAAGTACTTTTGCTTACGATAAAAAAGCCAAAATGCTCACTGAAATGGGGTATTTATGTAAACGCAGCAATCATAACAATCTTCCGGTTATAGTTATTACCGATAAAAACGGATACCTGGTTTATTATTCCGAAGGCTATAAAATTGGAATTGGCGAACAGATTGCTAAAGCGCTTACTCCTCTGAAATAATCGAATCATCAAGCCCTGACTCAATTAAATCTGTAACTACATTACCAATAAAAATGAAATCCATGCTTCCACACATTTCCCGAAAAGCGTTTATCCCTGTAGTAATAATTTTGGCTTTCACATTTAATGTTTCAGCAAAAGATAAAATTATAGCAGTAACTTCTCCTGATGGCAAGGCGGTAATTCGTCTCGATTACACCAATGAATTATTACTTTCGGTTGATTACAACAACCAGCATGTAATGAAGCCTTCGCCTGTATCCATGAACATAAGCGAATATCCTGAAGCTTTCGCAAAACCAATCCGTTCGAAAGTGATTACGCGAAAAGTAAGTACGGAAATTATTCCACCAGTTGCCGAAAAACGCAGGCATATCCCGGATGTATATAATGAAACAGAAATCTGGTTTAAAGGCAATTATGGCATAAAACTTCGGGCATATAACGATGGCGTCGCCTGGAGATTGCTTACCCGTTTCCCGGGACAGATAACTGTTAACAATGAACTTGTGACTTTGAATATGGCTGCTGCCGATTCGGTTTATTATGGCGATGAGGATAATTTTGTTTCACATTCCGAACGGTTTTATACCTGCCGGCAGGCCGGATCAATAAAGAGCAACCAGATGGGAATCTTACCCGCTGTATTCCGAAAGGCTAACAGTTCAATTGCAGCATTTACAGAGAGTGATTTGCTGGATTATCCCGGCCTATATTTGCTTGGCAACGACAAGGCAGATGGTTCCTTTACTGGCACATTTGCTAAAGTAGTTGACCAGATGCAACCCAAAAAGGACCGGGATTATGGGATTGTAAGCCGCAAAGAATATATAGCAAAAACCAGTGGCACCCGCGAATTCCCATGGCGTGCCTTTGGATTGGCCGATAACGAAGCCCGGTTGCTGGAAAATGATTTTGCATACAGGTTGGGAAGCCCTTGTAAACTTACCGAAACATCATGGATTAAGCCAGGTAAAATTGCCTGGGATTGGTGGAATGACTGGAATATTTCGGGTGTGCCTTTCAAATCAGGAATAAATACCGACACCTACAAATATTATATTGATTTTGCCTCAGCGAACAAGCTGGAATATGTAGTTTTCGACGAAGGATGGTCGAAACCGGAAGACCTCGAAAAAATAAATCCCGACATGGATATGGATGCCTTATTCGCTTACGCTAAGCAGAAAAATGTCGGAATAATCCTTTGGGTTACCGGCAGGGCGCTGGAAGAAAAGTTTGAAGCTTCTTTTGCAAAGTTCAGTAAATGGGGCTGCGTAGGTGTTAAAGTTGATTTCCTTTGCCGCGACGACCAGGCCATGGTTAATTTTTACGAAAGAGTGGCAAAAACAGCCGCAGGATACCATATGCTTGTTGATTTTCACGGAGCATACAAGCCAACCGGTTTAAGCCGCACGTATCCGAATGCACTTACCCGCGAAGGAGTTAAAGGCCTTGAAAATGCAAAATGGTCTGCGCAAATCACCCCGGCCCACGACTGCACTCTGCCGTTTACCAGAATGTTTGCCGGCCCCATGGATTATACGCCAGGCGCAATGCATAACGAAAATGAAAAAACATTTACTATCAACTGGAGTTCACCAATGAGTATGGGCACCCGATGCCACGAAATGGCAAAATATGTCATATTCGAAAGCCCGCTGCAAATGCTGTGCGACAACCCGACAAACTACCTTAAAGAGCCGGAATGCCTGTCCTTTATTGCCAAAGTTCCCGTAACCTGGGACGAAACCAGGTGCATCAACGCTTCCATAAGTCATTATGTTACTGTTGCCCGCAAACATGGAAATGACTGGTACATTGGTTCTATGACTGATTTCACTTCACGCAGCTTTGACGTTCCATTGACATTCCTCGATGAAGGACATTATTCGGTTACAATTTTTAAAGATGGTGTAAATGCTGCCCGTCGGGCTGAAGATTATGCAAGTGAAACCTACACCGTAAATAATAAGAGCATTCTGAATATAAAACTTGCTTCTGGAGGCGGATTTGCATGCAGGATAACTAAACTCTGATTTTGAATACCTTCGCACAATTTGCAGTTCAACCAACTTTAAAGGATTTAAAATCAAAGCCATCATACTCAAATCCATTCTCAAACAACGATAAATAAAAAAAAATAATGCCAATTGTAACCGACAGTCACCTGAAAACATTTGTGGAAGCAGCTCATCGTATAGGTACTCATCAACTATTATTATGCAGCAGCGGCAACCTCTCGTGGCGGTTGAATGACGAAATTATGCTTATTTCACAAACAGGCTCCTGGCTTCCATATCTGAGTAAGGACCAGGTTTGCATCAGCAAACATACAGATGGGACTATTATAAATAATGTACGTCCTTCGATGGACAGCGGGTTCCATTTTGGCATTATGCACCAGCGAAAAGATGTAAATGTGATATTGCATTTCCAGTCGTTGTATGGCACAACGCTTGCATGTTTACCCGATCCCCCGACAAATTTCAACGTCATCAATGAGGTTCCTGTGTATATTGGTAAAATTGATATGCTGCCGTATATTTGTCCGGGTTCGCCTGAGCTGGGAATAAAAGTAACCGAATCAATGAAAACTCACGACCTGGTAGTTTTGAAAAATCATGGGCAGGTAGTGGTTGGAAAAAGCTTTGACGATGTAATTCAGAAAGCGCTTTTCTTTGAACTTGCTTGTGGCATTATTATGCGCAGTAGAGACCAGGCGATTCGTCTGACGGATGAACAATTGATTGAAATGGAAAAATATATGAAAAGGGCACCAATCATGTAATATGTTCCTTCCTCATTCGATTTAGGTTGTACTGATTTATTTTTCAGTGGTCTACTATTCAGAATACCTTCCATCTTCCGGTTCCTATAATTTCAAAATTGTCTTGTTTTATTTAATTCCAAAGTACAGAAACATATGAGCAATGAAAGCCAACTCATCCTGGGTGGTATAATAGGTTTGAAAAAGGAATTTGAGGATCAGTACATTACGCTGCATAAGCATACATTTCCCGAAGTATTGGATCGCATTCACCAATCGAATATAACCGATTATTCCATTTTCCTGCACAATGGAATCCTTTTTAGTTACATGGTTTACAGCGGAAACAACTATGAAACCGATATGAAAGCCATGGGTACCGATAAGTCCACACAGGAATGGTGGAAACTTACCGATCCCTTGCAACAACCGCTCGACTGCAGGAAGGATAAGGAATGGTGGGCCGGTATCAGCCTTTGGTTTAGTCATGAAACACCAACTCACTCTGTTGAAAAAATTACCCGATATGCGTATACTTTGCCTGTACCTTCCGATCTTCAGGAATCGGTAGCAGATAATTATTTCGGCGATATTGATTTCTGGGGAACAACCTACGGGCTAATGAATCTGCGAATTTTCAAAGGTGTCCAGGATGTTTACATTTATCTGGAGACTCTACCTGATTTGGATCATTCATTCCTGCTCGAAATCATTGCCAGAGTTTTGAAAACAGAAACAAAACCTGTTGCAATGATTGAAGTTTTCCATACCGAGTATCAAAATTCAGTTCAGGCTAAACCAAAGAAAAAGGTTTTTGTTACCGGGTGTTTCGATATGCTTCACAGTGGTCATATTGCATTCCTGCAGGAAGCTGCTACTTACGGCGATCTATATGTTAGCATCGGAGCCGACGAAAATGTGTATAACCTAAAAGGCCGCTACCCGGTTAACACGCAGGATGAGCGTAAATATATGATTGATGCTCTTGAGTGTGTGAAAAAGTGCATCGTGAACTCCGGATGGGGATATATTGATTTCGAGAAAGAACTGATTGAAATTATGCCGGATGTTTTCGTGGTGAATGAGGACGGGCATTCGCCCTCGAAGCAATTGCTTTGCGAAGAAGCAAGGATTGAATACCATATTTTGAAACGTATCCCTCATGCCGATCTGCCGGTTCGGTCAACCACCATGTTGCGGACTGAATGTACCATTCCATTTCGCATCGACCTTGCAGGCGGTTGGCTCGATCAACCTTATGTTTCGAAACATTATCCAGGTTCAGTCATTACCATCAGCATCGAACCAACTATTGAGTTTAACGACCGTAGCGGAATGTCGTCGAGTACACGCAGAAAAGCGATTGAACTCTGGCGCAACGAAATACCTCATGGCGATGCCGAACACCTTGCAAAAATGTTGTTCAGTTTCGAGAATCCACCGGGCACATTTCATGTTTCAGGTTCGCAGGATTCACTCGGCATTGTACTTCCCGGGCTTAACAAGCTGGAATACAACGGAGGTTATTGGCCGGAAAAGATCATTACAATAAATGACGAAGATGTCCTGTCTTGGATCGAGCAAAATCTTTACCTGATAACCCTGGGACCGAGAGGTGGTTCGTACAGCCCTCTTGAAAATACACAGATCACTCCCGAAGGCGCTAAATTGCTCTCCGATTCAACCGAAGACTGCTGGTCAGCCATCCTGAGAAAAGATATAATGGCTTTCGGGAATGCTTTCAGAAGATCATTTGATGCACAAATTGCTATGTTCCCGAATATGGTGGATGAGGACATTCTTCAAACCATTGAACAGTATAAAGGCAAAGCCATTGGCTGGAAACTTTCGGGTGCCGGTGGTGGCGGATATATCATTCTTATATCGGATAGTCTGGTTGAAGGTGCTATGCAAATCAGGATCAGAAGGAAAAATAATTTATAAAATCCAGCTTTCCAAAAACAGGCGTCAGCTATTGGATGCCTTATGAC
>CAIWMA010000248.1 GCA_903913645.1 uncultured Bacteroidales bacterium
CATCATTGGCGAGTAAAGGGCTAATGAAGGTTTGGAGGGTAGTGCATAGGTAGTGAAGAGTGAGGAGTGAGGAGTGAGGAGGGAGGAGTGAAGAGTGAATAGTGAAAAGTGAAAAGTGAAAAGTGAAAAGTGAAGAGTGAAGAGTGACTAGCGAAGAGTGAAAAGGGAAGAGTGAATAGTGCCCTTGGCTTAGCTCAGGGTGACAAGTAATGTAGGTGGATGCGCTGAGTGGAGACGAAATGATGAAACCCTGAAAAACCGGCAACCGGCAACAGTACCAATAATAAATTTCAATAGTAATAGCTGAACCGACCACAATGACTGAAAACCAAACTCCCAACCAAGACTATCCAACCCCTTCCGAATTGGGGCAACAGCCTGGTGCAGGCGCTGCGTTCGATTCGCAGGAAGGGTCGTTTGATATTATGAGGTACCTGCAGATATTATATATCCACAAGTGGAAGTTCCTTATCATTGCATTGCTAGTAACGATTATCGCACTGATATACGCACTGAACCAGCCTAAATTTTATGTAGCCGAATACGAGGTTTTCTACAACGAATCTGTCAAAAACTTTGCAATAGAATCGAATGTTCCTGTAATTAAATCTGAATTTGATAAAACCTTCTGGCTCAGTACCATGAAGTCGGACGAAATGGCGAGGCTTACGCTACGCAACTCAGGTCTGCCTTATACCACAGCTATTATCAAACGGATGTTTAAGGTTGAAATGGTTGACAAGAAAGAGCAAACGAATCCGGTATATAAAGTTACCGTTACATCGAAGAATAATGATATTATGCCTACGCTGATCAAAGCGTATGTGCAGGCACTCAACGATATTCTGCTTAAAAACCAGGTGAACAATTCGGAGAAGCTCGTAACTTTTCTTGCTCGCCAGCTTTCAGAAAATAACGTTAAACTCAGCGAAATAGACCAGAAGATGATCGTTGACGGCGCTGCCAACCCAGCCATGATGCGCGATATTAAAAAGCTGGCTTCCGATCTTGAGGCTTTCCGCACCGACCTGCTCAACACCCAGATCAATCTTTCATCAGCCATGGCTTCGAAACAGCGCACTGAGCAGGAATTGAAAAACCTGGACGGCACCATTGTGAATGAATCGGCTTTTTCGGAACCACTTAAAGTTCAGTTGATGAACCTGCAGGTCGACCTGGCACGCGCCCTGACAAAAAACAAGGAAAGTCACCCGGCTATCAAAGGTATACGCGACAATATAGCTCAAATAAATGGCATGCTGCGCGACAGCATACAGCAGAAGCTCGAAATTAAAAGCCTGGTGCAGAATCCGCTGAAGGCCCAGCTGATGAGCAAACTGATGGAACTGCAGATCACTGAAATATCACTGCAAACACGTGTTCTTTCCCTTCAGAGAGTAATCAGCGAGTTCGAAGGTAAAATGATGCCGGATACTACCGACGAAAACCAACAACAGCAGCTTCGTAACCGTGAACTGGTTTTTATGACCATAAACCTGTTAAATTCGAAGCTTATCGAAGCCCAATCGGCCGCACAGGGCAGCCTGAGCCGCTTTGTAATGATTGATGAACCTGAAGTTCCAATGGCTTCCGCTAACAAGAGCATGCTGATGTTTTTGCTTATGGGGCTTATGGCAGGACTCTTCCTGGCTGCAGCAGCAGTTTTTATCCTCGATCTGCTCGACAACCGCATTATGCTTGTTTCGGATTATGAGAAGTTTTACAGTATGCCGATGCTTGGTACCCTGATACATAAACGCAATCCTGAATCGTATTATGAAGAACATAATACCAGCGGGCTTTCCTACAAAAGGATGAATGAACTGGGTGAGATTATCGTAAATGTAAAACAGGCCATTAAAGATCCGGACAAGAAATTGTTTTCGGTATGCAGCCCTGTTCGAAAAGAAGGCAAATCGACGATTAGCCTTCAGCTGGCAATTGCGTTGGCCGACAAAGGCCTTAATGTTCTGCTGGTGGATATGGATATGTTCATCCCTAAATTAACTGCAAAAATGGGAATGAATAATGCTGCAGGATTGGTGAACTTTGTAAGGGGCGAATGCATGCTTGAAGATATATTGCGTACAACCGAGACTGCAAAATTGACTTTTACAGGTGTTGGCAATACTGCTAACCGTAACGATTTTCAATATGATGACCCGAATTTTGCACGCTTTACGAAAGCTGTCAAGAAGAAATTTGATATTGTGATTTTCGATACCCCGGCTGTATTATATATTCCTGACATTGTTACCTTCCTCGATCTGATGGATGGTGTGATGATTGTTGCCCGGCTTATGCATACAACCCGTAAGTCACTCGATAAACTTATTAGAATGTTTGGACCTGATAAGTTCAAAATTATCGGAACTATTATCAACGATCTAAAGCTGAATATAATAAACCGTCACACGGATTATTATCATTATGGATATGAATACGGGTATAATGAGAATGGCAATAAAGTAAAAAAGCACAAAAAAATCGGAACTGAGCATTCGCGTGTTGCCTGATCAAATAAATTCCGAAAGGCTCCGCTTTTGCAAAGTATTTAATAATTCAAATGTATTTGTAGTTAAATGTTTCAGGTTCCAGACTCCGGTTTCCAACCCCTAACCCCTACTTCCCACAACGACTTCTGACTTCTGACTTCTTTCACTCCACGATTAAATGATAACAACCCCTTATTTTAACTATGCCTCCCAGGAAAACAGCACCGGATGAAACACTCACCAAGTACAGGAAACGAAAAATCTGGTTTTGGTTTGTTCTCATTGTGCTCTTGCTTCTGAGTGCCATATTTTTTTTCCTGCTTCCTTACTTTGGGAGGGAGAAAGAAAGAAAAATAATACGGGTTGGAATTTGCGGAGAAATACGTAAACCTGCTGTTTACAGCATGGCTTCGGGAGCCGATCTGTCGATGTTGGTGCGACGGGCCTATGGCCTCACGCCCAATGCCGACATCAGGCGTGTAAACATGGACCGGATGCTGATGAACGATACTATTTATCACATACCAGGCCGGGGAAATCCACATGCCGGTGCCGATATACAGGAAGCACTTGCAGCCGCCATGACGGTCAATTTCAATGAAATAGCGGCAAACACTACTAAGGAATTCGACAGCAAGGAGATTCGACAGATAAACGTATTGTATGTTGGATTCCCGGCGGTGTATATGATCATAAATTACTATCCTGATTTTAAACGGATTAGTATTACTCATATTCCGCATACCACAC
>CAIWMA010000249.1 GCA_903913645.1 uncultured Bacteroidales bacterium
ACTGCTATGAATGCCGTATGGGAAAATATGGCCTTGGTTAGCCAATGTGCCAAGCTGGTGTTCCAGGATGATGCAACATTGTACAATCTTTTCCTGCTCAACGATGGCACCGCTGCCGTCCCGGCACCCGAAGTACCCGCTACACCGCCTGCTGGCTGAAAGAATATTTAATCATAATATGGTTTAATTCACCAACCCTCCGGGTTGAAAAAAATTCCATTTCATACCTCGGGGCACTACCCCGAGGTAATTCATTACTATCATCAAAAGCAGATGGAATAAACCTGTTCCGCTTCACTTAGGTGCCATAATTTAATCAGGAACATTAATTGGCAGAATAATAACAGGGATACCCCTTTTAAACAGCTTGCGCTGTACCATAAATATGGTATGGTTATGCAACAAGCCTTCAAAGCTATACCTTTTTGCGAAAACCAATTGCCCGCCAAAAAAGGTGGGTTTTTTAATATTGTGCAACAGGCGCGGGAGCATTCCTTCAATTTCGAAAACGGGATCGGTGCCAATTGTCCAGAAATACCTGGAGTAATATCCAAGCTTGTTAGCATATTCAACATATTTTGACCCATCTTTTATAACATTCTCTTTAAACTCATCCATCTCCCTGGTACCCCTGAAATTCTTTGAATTAATAACGCCTATCCGCAGGAAGATGATATTGGTGCAAGTTCCCGGAAAATTTTCAACCACTTTCATTAAAGCGGTTAAACCTGTGCCCCCAAAACCGCTAACCAGGATAATTGCAGTCGGAGCATCTGCTTTATAGCGCAGGTTTTCTATTTCCTTATCATTGATGCCTTGAGTTTTATATAATTCTTTAAATTGTCCAAAGGCAGTTACACGTAGTTTCTGTAAACGACACTTTACCTTATAATAATGCTTGCGGATTCGAAAAGCCACAAAAGCCAGGGCTCCTGTAAATACAAGTGTCGCCCAACCTCCTTCGCGAAATTTGAAAATAACCACGCTGATCAGAATAAACGAAGTTAAACTCAAACCAATTCCATTTACCACTATACCTTTTAACCATTCTTTATCTTTTTTTCGCACATGCCACCAATGGCGTACCATTCCAAGCTGGGAAAGCGTAAAGGTTATAAAAACATTGATGCTGTATAAAACAACCAGCAGTGAGACTTTCCCCCCGGAAATGATCATAAGCACAATAGCCGATAATCCCATTAATATAACGCCACGTTGATTAACAAGACGGTCGCTGAGTGAGGCAAACCGTTTGGGTAACCATTGATCGGCGGCCATATTGGCCATAATGCGGGGACCATCCAGGAAACCGGTTTGGGCAGCAACAAACAAAAGAGCGGCTTCCGAAAATAGGGTTATAGTAACAAACGGATATCCTATCAATTTATTCCAGCCTGAAGTTGATGCCTCGAGAAGAACCGCGTTCAGGGTTTTAAATGGATTTACCTGTACTTTATACAAAGCATACCCCATCAATAAGCCAAAAACAAGGAAAGAAAGAGACGCAGCCATAAGGTTCATTGTTTTGCGGGCCGTCGCCATCTTGGGTTCGCGTAATATTGGCATTCCGTTGCTTACAGCTTCAATCCCGGTAAACGTTCCTGCACCCATGCTGTAAGCTTTCATGATAATAAAGAATGTGCCCAGCATACCTAGTTGGGCTACCGAACTCTTAAAATCAGAGGTTGTATCTGTGACTGTTTGTACCAAATCCGGTGATTTTGAAATGAAAACGTAGAAAATGAGGAATATATGGGTAGCCATAAAAAGAACAAAAATCGGGGTTAGGATCATAACTGATTCTTTAACCCCCCGCATATTCATTATGATCAGCAGTAACAATACAGCAACAGCTATTATAAGTTTAAACTGGTGAAAATGAGCAGGAAGAAAACTGAATATAGCATCGGCCCCGCTTGAAATTGACAGTGTTATAGTGAGCAGGTAGTCGATAAGCAGGGCACTGCCCGAAATCATTCCTATGGAAGGAGAAAGTAATTTACTTGCAACAAAATAACCACCGCCACCGTGTGGGAAAAGCTTTATAATCTGCTTATAGCTTGAACTTATAATGATAATGGTAAAAATAGTTCCCAAAGCAACAAACAAAGCAAGACTGTGATGCTGCCCCAGGTATCTGAATGCTTCCTCTGGACCATAAGACGAAGATGAAATACCATCGGAACCCAGGCCAATCCATGCCAGGAAAGCTACCAGTGAAATTTTATGAAACGTTCCGGAGTCGGATAAACTGCGCGCTTTCCCTAATACCACATTTTTTATACCCAGGTAGGTTGGGATTCGTATTTCCATTTTCATGCTGAGATGCTGAGTTGTAAAGATTCAATCAATATATTTTTCTTGATTTTTAAGGTTCTGTTTCAGGTAAATGATTCTGCTCCGATTCTATGCTATACATTCAGGCAGGTTGCTGGTTCAATTTTTGAAATAGAATATCTGATCAGCTCGTTATTGAGTGATTTCAGGGTAATCAGGATTAAGATTTTTTGTATCAGGTTTCCTGTTAACCGGGCAGTAGAAGGGATAAATTATTCCACTTTCAGTTTAGAAATGTTAGTTTGGCGAGTGCTTTATCCAGTTCTATTTCCCATTTTGTTGCTGAATTAGAAGTTACAGACGAATCTGTAACCAATACCGGAAGCCGTTAAAATAAATTCCGGTTGATTCGGATCATTTTCTATTTTCTTTCGTAATTGGGCAATGAAAACCCGCAGATATTGCGACTGATTAATATACCCTGGCCCCCATACCTGCATTAACAAAAATTGGTGAGTCAGTACTCTTCCCTCGTGTTTAACCAACAGAGCCAAAAGAGCATATTCAGTAGAAGTTAACTTAATGATTTCTCCTTTTTTCTTAATTGTCCGGCTAGCAAAATCTATGGTCAGATTGCCACTCGTGATTATAACATTTTCATCGTTATTAACAGACGAGCTGCGTAAGGCTGTACGTATCCGGGCAAGCAACTCACCCGTTCTGAATGGTTTCGATAAATAATCGTTAGCCCCGTTATCAAGTGCCTGAATAATATTAACTTCATCATTTTGAACGGACAATATAATGATAGGCTTATAATACCATTCACGTAATTTTTGCAATACTTCATGTCCGCTTATATCGGGTAACCCAAGATCGAGTATGATGAGATCAGGTGGATGATTGGCTGCACTTATAACTCCTTCTTTACCGGTATGCGCTACTCTCACGTTGAAATCATTGCTCTCCAAAGTAATTTCGAGGAGTTTGCATATCTGCAACTCATCGTCAATTACAAGTATTTCAGCATTATTCATCCCAAGGGTATTTATATATGATATAATTGCAAGTATGTGAAACCGGCACTGCCACAACATTTACGTTGAGTGTGCAAAGTTACGTCCTCAATTGTAAGTTTATTGTAAATATATTGTGAATATTATAAAGATTTTATAAAGAAAGGAATTCACGAACTTATTCTGCTAACGAGCGTAGATTCTTTATAAAACATTTATATCTGCCGGCAAATCTTTACAAAACCCTTACACATTCCGGCGCAATTTTGCATCGTCTTAAAATAATAAGTTATGAACGCCACACTAATATTAATCACCCCCAAATCTTTTGAAATGAATAGCCCGGCAGGATATGCCATTGGTGCTTTAAT
>CAIWMA010000250.1 GCA_903913645.1 uncultured Bacteroidales bacterium
CTATACGGATATTCCTGAACAGCAGGCCTTTTTCAGTTACAAAGCCGATAGCTACAATGTAACTTTTACCAATGAGTCGAAAACGACAGGAACCTATAACTGGAGCTTTGGCGATGGAACTACCTCTTCCGAGCAAAATCCGGTTCACAATTTTGGTAAAAAAGGTAAATACCTCGTCACACTTACTGTAACTGCTAACGGAAGTTCAGTTGAAGCATCCACTGTTATGCTACTCGATAAAACATCGAATATAAAACTTGATGATGGCACACTTTCCGACTGGGATAATGTAACTAAGAATGTTGTAATCTCCGGACCTGATGGAATGGGTGTAAAAAAAGGCAAATTCGATTATGACGCCAATTATATTTACATCTATATTGAGCAGGCATCTACTATTGCCGATGGCACAATATTCAGTATGTTTATCGATACCGATACCACTCAGAGCACTGGTTTTATCCTGGGAGCGTTTCCAGGCATAGGAGCCGAAAAGTACTTTGAAGGACAGGTAGCAACAGCAGAACCATGGTTCGATCCATACAAATACAGTGGAGGCGGCCCCGACTGGGCATGGGATTATGTTCAGGCAGGCGAGTTTTATAAGGTTGGACATTTTGAAGAAAGCGGAGGCTTGCTTAAATACGAAATGGCCATTTCGCGTACCAAAATTCCTGGCCTTACCAGTGAAGCAATACGCCTTGCCATTATTGTCATGGACAGTGGATGGTCCGATTTCGGGTATATGCCTGATAAAAATACCAGCGGTTACATGCTGATGATGAATGAATAAACGCGGAATCAGAATTTCCAGGAAAGTAGTTTTATAACAGCTTCCGGCACCAATCCGTATTAGCTATATCGCAGCTTATGGATTACTATGATTAATTAAAAGGCACCCGGTTTTCATGCAGGGTGCCTTTTAAATTTATGTGCAACAAGGTTCTATGTTTAAATCAATATGTTTAACTACAATTCCCGTTTCCCATATTAAAAAATGATGAAGAGTTAGTTTTCCTGAATCTAGCAAGGATCAGGAAGAAACAGAAAACCGGCAGTTCTTTTCTTACAGTTCAGTTTTCTGAACGGGAAATAAACATATCAATAAATACTTCTCTGTTACTATTCAACAATTAATCGGTCCGTGAAAACGCGAATGCAAGGAAAAGCCTTGAGGAAATTTATTTGAAAATCGTACTTATTTTAACGAATGAAATGAATTAAAGCCAATATTCGGATAGAAGATACACTTTGAATATGAATCGCAAACCGAATTCCTGACAGGAAACAGCATAAACTCTTTGCCAGGGAAAATTAACCCTGGCACAAAATGCCGTCAGTATTTAGGAACAGGATGTGATCTTTTAAAACGAAAGTATAAATATTGCTATTACTGCGAATACCAATCCAATCAGTAGCATCGGTCCGGGCATTACACTGTATAATACCAGCGAAAGAACAATTGTAATAAGCGGTGCAAGGCCAGTAAGCGGAACCACAATAATGGCTTTACCGTAACGTAACGCATAAACCAGCATCAGCGCACCAACCGAGTTTAATACATGTATCAGGGCCGCAAGATAAGGTCCTTTGAATCCCCAGTTGATTGGTTGGCTGAAATCGGTCATCCACCATGCAAATGGCGAAAGCACAAGCGCTGTAACAGCCATATAAAAGAAAATGCTTTCGGCTTTCATGGTTTCGTTCGAAAATTTCATCACGTATGCTTGCAATCCCCAGGCCAGGAATACAAGTAGCGAAAGTGCCAACCACAGGAATCCGCGTGAATCGGATGCACCTGGTTCCTGGTAGGAAAGGAAAAATATAGCAACCAGTGCAGTGCCGATACCAATCCATTTAAGTACAGAGGTTTTCTCTTTCAGAATCAGCACAGAAAGCAATATCGTAAGTATTGGATAAAGGGAAATAAATGGAAAGATAATGTAAGCCGGTCCTTCTTTCAGCGCCTGGAAAAGCAATAGCTGACCACCTGCTCCAAGTAAACCCACTGCCGAGCCCAACAAGATTGAACGTTTATCTGTTTCTAATTTCCACTTTACAAGATATAACGCGACCAATGCACATGGGATCATGGTAAGAGCCCAAACTATATAAGCTAATGTTGGAGGAAATCCTGCTTTTTGAGGAACTTCAATAAGGGCACCCCAAACACCCCAGAAAACAGTAGTAATTATGGCATAGGACAGCCAGGCTTTTGATTCTTTCATAACAACTAATTTAAAACGAAGGCAAATATAAGATTAATACTTATTATATCTTATTATTTAATACTGTCAATCGAATAAATATGAGGATTTCCCTATTTTAAAACCTTTCGAAAGGATTTTAATATCTCAAAGCCTATATGAATTTCAGGCATGAAACACATAAGGATTTTAGGTAACGCCTATGTATGAATGGTATCGGGTACCGGCATCGCGGTTTCTGAATTCTTAAAATACTTCAGTTGATAGTCAAACCTGTACCTTATTAAATGCTTTTGTATTTCATAAAATTCAAAATCGGATACTCTGACCGGTTTTTGCGAAATTTCATCGAATAAATGAGATATCCCGGTTACCCTGAAAAACAACTTGTTATAAATTTTAATAATAATGCCTTCCCTTTCAAAGACAACATTTTCGAGCCGGTGCCTTCTATATAATTTTCCGAAACGAAATTCATTCGCTTCATCAAAATCTTCATGAAACGAAAAGCCTTCTGATTCTAAATCAGAAATCATTTTCTTAACAGAAGCGCTTTCAATGGTGGTCATTTTGGAGAAATAACATCTCAAAAATACAGAAATATAAAACACGAAAATCTTTATACGGATTCGGATCGGCGAATATGCTTGATTAATCGGAATTAATAAGACCAGGTAAGGAACATAAAGGAAAGTAACCCGGTTTTTAGTCAGGTTTTTTCCTGTTTTTTATATATTGGCTCGGCGAAATTCCTTTTATCTTTTTAAATTGTTCGTTGAAATTCGAAACATTATTAAAGCCACTTTCATAGCAAACTCCAGAAATATTCAAATTACTCTCTATTAACAATTTGCAAGAATGGCCAACCCGTATTTCGTTCAAAACGGTAAGAAACGACTTGTTTGTGTGCTTTTTGAAATACCTGCAAAAGGAAGTGGGCGTCATTCCTACAATATCTGAAACTTTTTCCAGTGTAATATTCTCCTGGAAATTGTCAATCATATAACGGTAAGCTTTATCAAAACGGTCAAAATCGACAGATTTCCGGATTTTGGAATACCCCTTGCTTGCCAATAATTGTTTGTCCTTTGTTTTTGACATAAAGTCAAGAATATCAATTAGTCTGAGCAGTTTTTCTATCCCGCTGGTGCGGATTATCGCTTTCATCTGGATTTCGATATGGGCTTGCGCGGCACCAAAAAACTTCATGCCAAACTGCGAATCGTACAGCAATTGATTAATTCCCTGCATTTCGGGTAGTATGGCAAGAGAGTTTTTGAAAATCTCATCGTCAAAATGAATTACCAAAACACGAGCCGTAAGTCCCGGTATATTTTCGCGGTACACAGGATCACTTTTCCATACATGCGGTAGATTAGGTCCGATAAGTCCAATATCCCCTGGTCCGAATGATTCAGAATGGTCGCCAACAAAACGGGAGCCTGTACTTTTCTCAATATATATTATTTCAGTTTCAGGATGAAAATGCCATGGCGTGAGTAAACAAGGCACTTCAACTTCCAGGAAATTAATACAGCAATCTGTCTCTTTTGCCAGTTGTTCGTATAAAACATCCATGTTTATATCTTATTTTAATTTCAGTTTGTAAAAATATGATAAAATACCATTATCCACTGAAAATATATCGGTATTTCTAAAATAACTGTGCCTCTATATTTGCTGCCATATTCGTAAATAATTTTTTACAGCAATAAGCTATCATATCATTTTCGCCTGTACTCTTTATTCATACTCGTCTCACGAATAAAACTTCGTTCCGCTAATGACTTTTAAAAAGAAGTTATTGAGTTAATGAAATAAACTGAATTCATTAAGACCTGATTTCGACTTTTACATAAACCTGAAAAGGCATTCAATCAATCGGGGAACTATTTCCTGGTAATTTTCAGAAACAGACCTATAAAGAAATAAAAATAATCCAAATCAAATAAGTCAAATCAATCAATTCACCAATTACAAACCCCAAACAATCAAACCAATTTATGAAAAAAAGTCTCTACAATTACCTGCAATGCGGCATAAAAAGCAAAATGCTGCTGCTAACCGGGATTTTGTGGCTAAGTGCATTTTCAATGGTCTATGCACAAAAAGTCCACGAATACTCGGGGAAAGTTACCAATCCTTCGGGAGAAACTCTGCCGGGAGTAAGTGTTACAATAACCGGAACTACTACCGGAGCCATTACCGATCTTGATGGTAAATTTAAATTTAATGCAGATAAACCAGCTGCGAAACTTACATTTTCCTTTACAGGGATGGTAAGTCAGGACGTGGAAGCAACAGCTGGAGTTCCATTAACAGTGGTACTCGAAGAAAAATCTACTGACCTTACAGGAGTTATGATTGTTGGTTATGGCGTTCAGAAGAAAAGCCTTGTAACCGGAGCTATTTCACAAATTAAAGGAAAAGAGCTGGAAGCCCTGCCTTCATCTAGAGTTGAGCAGGCAATGCAAGGCCGTATCGCCGGTGTTAGCGTACGCTCAAATTCAGGTTCACCGGGAGCTGGTTTAAAAGTCAGAATCCGTGGTGCAGGTACCAATGGCAACTCCGATCCTTTGTATATCGTCGACGGTATGAAGAGCGGTGATATCAATTACCTGGAACCTTCGGATGTTGAATCCATCGAAGTACTGAAAGATGCTGCTTCGGCTGCAATTTATGGTGCTGAAGGCGCAAACGGTGTTGTAATTATTACTACCAAATCGGGTAAAGGTCCAGGTGGTGGAAAAACCTCAGGTGGAACGTTAACATACGATTTCCAATATGGTATTCAGAGTATGGGCAAAATGATGCCTGTAATGAATAACACTCAATATACTGACTATATAAACGCCGCAAAAGTTGGTGTAACTATTCCTACTGGTATTGAAACCAATACCAACTGGCTCGACCAGATATCGCAGAGCGCACCGATGCAGAAACATTATCTTTCGTTTTCAGGCGCAAGCGAGAAATCAAGTTACCTGGTTTCATTCTCTTATTTCAACCAGGACGGCGTTGTTGGCGGCGAAAAAGCCAATTTCAAACGTTATTCGGCCCGTTTAAATGGGGATCATGAAATTAAAAAATGGTTAAGTGTTGGCAATAATTTTTCATTCTCACATACCGATCGCAGCTCTATTGTTGAAAACAGTGAATATGGCGGAATTGTTTCAAGTGCTCTTGCTCTCGATCCTCTTACACCTGTAGTTTATGATGGTGTATTGCCTGCAAACGCACAGGGTGCTTTGAATGATGGGTACACTTTGCTTAAAGATGGAAGTGGTAAGTATTATGGTGTTTCCCAATATCTGAAAGGCGAAATTGCCAATCCACTGGCTATGATGTCGATGGCAAAAGGAAGTACAGTTCAGGATAAAGTTTTAGGAAGCATGTATGCAACCATAAAACCACTTAATGGTTTGTCAATTACCTCACGCTTAGGTATTGATTACGCCGGCCAGGTGTATCATACATGGAACCCTACCTATTGGTTCTCGTCCGAACGTAACAGCAAAGTAACTTCCCGTCGTGAAAATTACGACAGGTGGTTTACATGGTTGTGGGAAAATTTTGCTTCCTATTCCAGGACTATAGATAAACACAATTTCTCAGTAATGGCGGGTATTTCTGCCCAGCATTACCAGCACAATTATGTTAATACTTTATCAGGACCAATGTTTGCTGAAGATGAGACTTTTTCATATCATGGTTCGGAAGATATCACAGGAACCATTAGCGGTGTTCCCGAAGTTAAGACTCTCGAATCCTATTTCGGCAGGATTACCTACGATTACAATAACAAGTATATGTTAAATGCAACCCTTCGTCGTGATGGTACATCTATGTTATTGAACAAATGGGGAACATTCCCGTCGGTATCAGCAGGATGGGTTATGTCGGAAGAAGATTTCTGGAAAGGCATTGACTCACCGGTTAATTACTTCAAATTCCGCGCCAGCTGGGGTGAAAACGGTAGTTTGTCAAACCTTGGACCTGACCAGTTCCGTTCACTCATAAAAATTTCAGGTATACAATATCCATTACCAGGTGGTGGTTTCTATACAGGTGCTGAGCCTTCATTATTGGCAAATCCTGAACTTACCTGGGAAACCAGTCAGCAGACAGACTTAGGATTTGATGTACGTGCTTTCAACAGCAGATTGACTTTTGCTTTTGACTATTACAAAAAAGTTACAAAAGACCTCTTAACCCCATCATCACCACCTCTCTCAGTTGGAAATTATGCTCCTTTTGTTAATGCAGGCGATGTTACCAATACCGGTGTGGAAATGGAATTAGGCTGGCGCAAATCGGAAGGCGATTTTCATTACAACATTAGTGGAAACATAACCTTTAACCACAACGAAGTAACTTACCTTAACCCATTGCTTACCAGGCAACCAGGTGCTAATGTAAATGGCTGGACTGCAACCTATTTCGAAAAAGGATTACCGATTTGGTACTTCCGCGGTTACCAGACAGATGGTATTTTCCAGAACCAGGCTCAGATTGACAAATACGTAACTGATAATGGATTAACAGGTTATACTCCAAAACCAGGTGATGTTATTGTTGTCGACAACGTGAAAGACGGTAAGATCAATGCGGATGATATGGCCAATATTGGTTCATCAATTCCAAAAATCACCTACGGTGCTAACCTGAACTTCGACTACAAGAATTTTGACTTAAATATTTTCCTTCAGGGTACCCAGGGCAATGATATTCTTATGGGCTGGAACCGTACCGACCGTGGAACATCCAACAGGCCAGAATTCTTTTATACTGACAGATGGACCGGTGAAGGATCTACCAATACCTGGTTCAGTGCCGATTTGACGAATAACTTCAATTACAACAGCGACAAGATGATTTTCAGCGGTTCCTATATGAGGATCAAACAGATTCAGCTTGGCTACACCATGACAAAAGACATAGCGACAAAAGTTCATATGCAAAATGTACGTGTTTTTGTTTCATTGGATGACTATTTCACATTCACCAAGTACCCGGGAATGGATCCTGAAGCAGGAAGCCCCGACAACAACAGCCAGGGAATTGACCGCGGTATGTATCCTACACCTCGCAAATTCATGATGGGAATTTCAGTTACTCTTTAGGTACCTGGTAAACATTAATTAGTCAATCTCAAAGTCAAAATAATTAAAACATAAAAAAATGAAAAACAGATTCATACATAAAATCCTTTTCGTTTTAGTCTTTTTTATGGCTATTACTTCATGTAAAAAGGAGTTTCTTGAAACCGTTCCTTACGGTAAGCTGTCGGTAGATAATTTCTACAAAACCGATGCTGACGCCCAGAACGCAATTGTTGCAGCTTACGATATACTTCAATGGGTGAATGCCCGCGACTGGTCATCGGTGTGGCTAGCAAAAACTCTACCTTCGGACGAAACAACAGCAGGTGGAAGTTCAGCAGGTGACCAACCCAATTTAGTGGAATTGGACCGTTTGAACTACAGCTCAGGCAATCCTGTTATTAAGGATGTCTACACAGGTCAGTATTTTGGAATTTACCGTTGCAACATCGTAATTAATAAAGTAGAGCCTACCAATGATTTCCGCAAGAAAATCATTGCTGAGGCTAAAACTCTGCGTGCATATTACTATTCAGAACTGGTTATGATGTTTGGAAAGGTTCCTTTAAACCTAACCGAACTGGCACCAAGCGAATACTCACAGCCACGGGCTGAAGTAGCAGCCATTTACGCCCAGATTGAAAAAGATCTGACTGAAGCTATTCCTGTACTTCCATTACGTTCGCAATATGCTACTGCCGATCAATTCAGGGTTTCCAAAGGAACCGCACAGGCACTGCTAGGAAAAGTATTCCTTTATGAGAAAAAATGGAAAGAATCATCAGATGCTTTCGAAGCTGTAATTACATCTCATGAATACGAATTAGTGACTCCTGTTGATTCATTATTCAGGAAATCGCAGGAATTCAACAAAGAATCAATCTTTGAAGTAAGCTTTACAGGTGTTAAAGGATACGATTGGGGAACCTTCCAATGGGGCGGTAACCGCAATATGGAAAACAACATTACCTGGCAGCTTTGCGGTCCACGTGGTGATTATTTCGTTGCCGGCACCAGTGGCATGGTAGGCGGATGGGGATTTGTTTATCCTACAAAAGCAATGTATGATGCTTTCGAACCAACAGACCGTCGTCGTCATGCTACAGTTTGGTCAATTGCTGACCTGCAGGGATATGGCGGAAACTGGACAGGAGATCCTATAAATCCTCCTTTTGATTTCGTTGGATATTTCAGGGTTAAATACGGCACTTTTTCTGCCGAAACCAATGGCCCGGTAGGTGAATTAAACTACGGCACCAACATGAGGCTGATCCGTTATGCTGATGTGTTGCTCATGGCATCCGAAGCATATTACCGCCAGACTCTTGAAGGCAAAGCACTTATTGAACTTAACAAGGTACGCCAGCGTGCAGGCCGCACTGATGTTACTGCATCCGGAACCGCATTATTCGATGCAATTGTTAAAGAACGCCAGGTTGAATTAGCCATGGAAGGTGTTCGTTTCTTTGACCTCGTTCGCTGGAATCTGGCTTCATCGGTATTAGGCAGCAAATTCGTTGTTGGAAAACACGAACTCTTCCCTATTCCTTTGGATGAGATGACAAATAACAGTAAGATTACCGAGAATAATCCGGGATACTAATCCCAGGAAACAGATTAAAAAGGAGGTTGACAGGGTAACCAATTAAATTTGGATTGAGGGTTACAATGATTAATTTGGTGTTCTTATAACATTTGGTTGGTTGGCTGAACAGGTTGCCCTGTTCAGCCTCCTTTTTAATATCTCATTGCGTTTTGAGCAATGAATTGAAAGTTTGTTGCCCTCAAACGCCCATGCACAATTCTCTGAGAAATCCAGCTTATGGTATGCAGGGCATATCCGGCAGCAAATGCTTTTAGTAAATGCAAATAACTTTTATCCTTTGCTGAATTTATTTAATTAATCAGCTTACAATAATTGATAAATAAGGTTCTGTTTTATAATCCTGCTGCACCAATGCTTTTAGAAATAAAGAATTTTTCGTGCCGGTATATACAGCAGAACCTTTTAATTTTGTCTGGCAACAAACGCGTTACACCCAATAAACAAGAAAATCGTGGAGAAACTTGCTGTTAAAGAAAAAATCGGGTATGCACTTGGCGATGGTGCAGCTAATATTGCATGGCGTGGTGTTGCCACGTTCCTGTTCATTTTTTATACTGATGTTTTTGGAATAAGCCCGGCTACTGTAGGTTTCCTGATGCTGATTGCCAGGTTCAGCGATGGAATTATCGACGTGATAATGGGTGTACTCTGCGACAGAACAAATTCCCGGTACGGCAAATTCCGCCCATGGATATTATGGACAGCCGTTCCACTGGGTATAACATTATCGTTGCTGTTTACATCCCCTAATTTAGGCCCGACCGGGAAAATAGTTTATGCATATGCAACTTATCTTTTATTTTTTATTATTTACACTGCCAACAACATCCCTTACGGAGCCTTAATGGCTGTAATGACCGGCGACGACAAGGAACGCACAAGCCTGGGTTCATATCGTATGGTCGGGGCATTTACCGGGGGAATGGTTGTTCAGGGCGCATTGTTGTTTTTAGTCGCCAGTTTCGGGAATATTAACCCGGCTATTGAGGTCGCCAGGCTGGAATCAAAAAAATACGAAGTAACCGTTTCAACAAATGAGGACATCAAAAATGTAAACATCAAAACAAAAGATGGAATTGCTATGTTTACATGGGCTAATACCACAACGGCTGATAGCACGAACAATCCCACCCAGGGTAAAAGTTTTTCGATGCAGGCGCATAAAGAATACTCATTCATCGTAACCGGCGAAGAAAATCTGGAGGCAAATAAAATCACCATTATCGACCAGAAGCGAGGATATAGTTCAGCCATCTACATCTTGTCGGTTTTCTTATCCCTGTTCCTGATGATAACTTTCCTGACTACCAGGGAACGCGTTAAACCACCTAAGGACCAGGAAACAAATTTAGGTAAAGACCTTAAAGATCTTATCCGGAACAGGCCATGGATTATACTTCTGGTAATTGGAATGCTTTTCAATGTGTACAACTCCATAAAGCAAGGTATTGTAGTTATCTATTTTACCCATTATCTGCATAACCAGCTACTGGCCGCTTCGTATATGGTCGGATTAATGCTGGCGTCTATTGCCGGTGCAATGATAACATCGCCGCTGGGAAAACGCTATGGCAAACGGAACCTGTTTATTTATGCGCTGATTTTCTCCGGTGTTGCAAATTCGTTGTTGTTTTTCTGCAGCCAGGGAAATATAACAGGAATTTTCACCATCGGGATTATTTCCGAGTTTGGAGCCGCCATTTTTCCAACTCTTTTCTTTGCCATGCTTGGTGATGCTGCCGACTATTCTGAATTTAAGAACGGACGCAGAGCCACGGGTCTTGTATATTCTGCCGGTTCATTTGCTACCAAGTTCGGCGGAGGTATTGCAGGTGCAATTATCGGATTAGTACTCACTGCTTTCCACTACAACGGTCAGGATGAAATGTCTATACAGGGCGCAGTTCCCGGTATCATTATGCTAATGAGCTGGATACCAACAATTGTAGCCTTGATCGCCGCCGGTTTCATGACGCTCTATCCTTTAACCCAGAAGAAAATGGATATTATCACTAATGAGTTAAATAACAGGAGAGCCAAAGAACTCGCTTAGATAAAAGTACATTAGATTTAAAAAAGTACATCAAAATATAATATTCAGTATAATGAAATTCGGACATTTCGACGATAAGAGCAGAGAGTATGTAATCACCAATCCACAAACACCCTGGCCATGGATCAACTACCTGGGCAACGAGGACTTCTTTTCATTGATATCAAATACCGCTGGTGGTTATTCCTTTTACAAGGATGCGAAGTTCCGCAGGCTTACCCGTTACCGTTACAACAATGTACCCATGGACAGCGGTGGCCGGTATTTCTACATCAAAGATGAAGAAACAACCTGGTCGCCGGGCTGGAAACCATGCAAAACACCGCTCGACAATTACGAATGCCGGCATGGAATGAACTATACCACTATCCAGGGTGAGAAAAACGGAGTTACTGGTAAAGTCCTGTTCTTTGTTCCGCTCAAAACCTGGGCTGAAGTTCAAAAACTCACATTAACAAACAACTCCGGTGTTGTTAAAAAGTTGAAAATTTTCTCCTTTATCGAATGGAGCTTTTGGAATGCAGCTACCGACATGGAAAACTTTCAGCGTAACTTTTCAACCGGTGAAGTTGAAATTGAAGGTTCGGTGATTTACCATAAAACAGAATATAAGGAGCGCCGTAATCATTATGCCTATTATTCGGTAAATACGCAAATTAAAGGTTTTGATACCGATCGCGAAACATTCTTTGGTCTTTACAATGGCTTTGACGAGCCTCAGGTTGTTGCCAGTGGAAATCCGACAAACACCGTGGCTCATGGCTGGTCGCCCATTGCTTCGCATTGTATAGAAGTAGAACTTAATCCAGGCGAAACTAAAGACCTGGTTTTTGTTTTGGGTTATGTGGAGAATCCGGAAGATAAAAAATGGGAAAGCAAAGGCGTAATCAATAAAACGAAAGCAAAAAAAACCATTGCCCGCTTTGATACTGCTGAAAAGGCAGATGCCGCTTTTGCTGAATTACGTTCTTACTGGGATAAACTTTTAAGCGTGTACACAATAGATTCGGGCGATGAGAAACTTGATCGGATGGTAAACATCTGGAACCAGTACCAGTGTATGATCGCCTTCTGTTTTTCGCGCTCAGCTTCATTTTTCGAAAGTGGAATTGGCCGTGGAATGGGTTTCCGCGATTCGAACCAGGACCTGATTGGTTTTGTGCATCAGATTCCGGAGCGGGCACGTGAACGAATTATCGACATCGCTTCCACGCAATTTCCTGACGGTGGTTGCTACCACCAATATCAACCTCTCACAAAAAAAGGAAACAACGAAATTGGCCAGGGTTTCAACGATGATCCTATGTGGCTGATTTTTGGAACCACATGTTATATTAAAGAAACCGGTGATTTCAGTATTCTAAACGAGCCAGTACCTTACGATAATAAGGCAGGAACGGAAGTTTCGCTTTTTGAGCATTTAAAAGTTTCATTTAACCATATAATCAATAACCTTGGACCGCATGGTTTGCCGCTGATCGGCCGTGCCGACTGGAACGACTGCCTGAACCTGAATTGCTTTTCGAACGATCCGAATGAAAGTTTCCAGACCACCGAAAACAAATCGGAGGAAAGTAAAGCCGAAAGCCTGATGATAGCCGGATTATTTGTTGTTTATGGCAGGGATTACTTCCGGTTGTGCAAAAGAATTGGAAACACTGCGGAAGCA
>CAIWMA010000251.1 GCA_903913645.1 uncultured Bacteroidales bacterium
CAGGGCAAACGCATCTAATTCTTTAGGATTTTCAGGAGATAGTCATTATCCCAACCACAAATCTTGCGCCTACTTTTTATTCCAACCTTCAACTCACTCTTTCTAAGCAGGTTAATTGCTATTCTATTCAAACTTGAAAAGTTTTGAGCAGCATTTCCATCTCTTTTTCGACTCATGTCTTCATTAAAAGCCACGTCCAGAATCCAATGTACTTTGTTTTCTATGCCCCAATGTTTTCTAATACACTTCTCAATTAGCCTTGCATCACTTAGGGTACTGATATAATACTGTGTTTCACTTTCAATCTTGCCAGTAGCTTTAAAGTACCTTTCTCGTTCCATTTTTACTATTGATCTTAGTGCTGGCCATTTAGTACTACAGAAAACCAGACTCAGGTCTGTAAGTATGGAACACTTCCTGGTTTCGATTCTTCCATGATCGCAATCCACATACTTATAAAAGTCTATAGCCTTAAGTATGCTATAACTGTCTTTTATATCTTCCAATAACTCTTGCTGGTTATCTTTAACGGAGAGCACATAATCGGCTTGCTTTTTGACAATTTGTTTGGCAATGGTTTTTTGACATCCCATTGCATCAATGGTAACAATACTTCCCTTTAATAATAATGCATCCAGTAACCTGGGTATAGCTGTGATCTCGTTTGATTTATCCTCAACCTTAACCTGACCGAGAATAAGCTCATTCTTATCGGCCCATGCACTAACAATATGGGTGGCTGTTTTGCAGCCTTGTCCCCGAGAACCTCGTATTGTTTTTCCATCAATGCTAATTATCTCACCTTCTGTACTTTCGCATAGCGATTTAACCCATTTTAGAAAGCGATCTTCAAATTCATTTGGATCCAGTGCTGCAAAAAAACGATTAAAGGTGTCGTGCGAGGGAATACCATTGGGCAACGTAAGAAGTGTTTCTAGCCATGGCAGCTTTGTTTTACCATATTTTTCCATTTCATCCCAGGATTCAACACCGCTAAGAACAGCTGCTATTGAAATAAAAAGAATATCATCCATAAGATGTCGTTTGGTTCTTTCTATTCTGGGATCTTTCATGTCCGCAAAATACGTCAATATTCTCTTACACTCCATTTGATTATATCTATCTGATTATCAGACAAATATAAACATTATTATTCGCAAAAACAAACTATAATACTGATTATCAGCAATTTATATGAGAAAATTATTTAGATGCGTTTGCCCTGACCCAGGTCCCTAAAATTGAAGAAAAGTAAAAACTTAAACCATCAATTTGTGGCTGATGAAATATGGTTTGCATTTCTGACCTTAAGTGATTTACCGATCAAATTAAACAACTCATCGATTAGCTTATTCTAAGTCTGCAACAATTCATACTTTTACAAGTGATATTTTACTACTTTTTAATCCCAATAATGTAATTTAACTCTCAGTTGCTACTCACTACCGAATAAATCACCCTATGAAAAGCAGATATAAAATCCTTATTCATATCCTGTTTTGGATTTACATGTTGAACCAGGCATTTTTCCCAGTGTATCTCAACAAGATAGACACAAAACTGCTGCAAGACTATATTTACCTGAAGGATATCTTTATCACCACGTTGCTCAATATTGTCGTTTTTTACACAGTTTACTATGTTATCCCTAAATTCCTGAGGCTAAGGCGAAAATGGTACGTTTTTCCTTTTGTTATCTTGCTTGCGGTAGCATTATCGTCGGTAAGACTGCCTGTTGAAATTGCCTATTGGAAATACCTGGTTAAAATGCCGGCCAGCCAGCTTCAGTTTCAGTATGAATGGATATGGGCCACGCTTAAAATCACGGTTATCATCAGCATTTATGCGATGTTGATCCGTTTCAGCATCGACTGGTTTGAAGCGCAGAAGTACAAAGATGAATTGATTAAAGAACGTCAGGCCGGAGAAATTGCATTGCTGCGTTCACAGGTAAACCCTCATTTTCTTTTCAATACATTGAATAACATTTACTCACTTGTGTACAATAAATCGGACGAAGCTCCTGAAGCTGTGATGAAACTTTCGAGTATCATGCGGTATATGCTTTACGATTCCAATACGGATATTGTTGCCGTGAATAAAGAAGTTGAGTACCTAAACAGTTTTATTGAGTTGCAGCAACTGCGTATTACACAGAAAGGATTTGTTAAAATTAAGGTGAATGGCTCGATGGAAAACCGTAACATTGCCCCTATGCTTCTGATTCCCTTTGTTGAAAATGCATTTAAGCATGGTGATAAAAATCATTGTCCGGGCATTATAATTAACCTTAACCTGGAGCCTGACAGGCTTGTTTTCACTGTCGAGAATCATTTGAAAACAAACAACCACGTTCCTTCAGAGGAATCCGGTGGTTTTGGACTGGGAAATATCAAAAGGAGACTTGGGTTATTATATCCTGAAAAGCACGAACTTACAATAAACAAAAGCGAGGATAAGTTTAAAATTGAACTCATAATTCAGAATTAACATGCAGATCAATTGTATAGCTATCGACGATGAGCCTTTGGCTCTCGATATCATCAAAGCATATTGCTCAAAAGTTCCTTTCTTAAACCTTTCAGGAACGTTTAGTAACGCAATGGATACGCTCGAATATCTCCGGCAAAATACCGTCGATCTTATGTTTCTGGATATCCAGATGGAAGAGCTTACCGGGATACAATTGCTCAATTCGCTGAAAAGCAAGCCACTCGTAATATTTACTACGGCATATGACCAATATGCTATACAGGGTTTTGATCTCGATGTTCTTGATTACCTGTTGAAGCCAATTCCGTTCGAACGATTTGTAAAAGCCGCCAATAAAGCGCTTGAACAGATGCAAAAAGAAAAAGTGATGCAACCGGAAAAACCTGAGAGGTCTGCAGTTGCAAATACCAATACATTCTTCTTCGTTAAAACCGAAACCCGTATTGAAAAAGTAAATGCCGCAGAAGTGCTTTATGTTGAAGGCATGGGCGATTACTGGCGTATTGTAACAAAAACCCGCCGCATTATGACCCTGATGAATGCTAAAGGAATTGAAGAAATTCTTCATGAACCGGGATTTTGCCGTGTTCACAAATCGTTTTTTGTGGCGGTTGACAAAATAGAATTCGTTGAACGCAAACAAATTAAAATTGGTGAAATTCTAATTCCCATCAGCGATACCTACCAGAAGAACTTTTTCGATCTGATTGAAAAGCATAAAATGATGTAGGAATAAATTTGGGAATTTGGGAATTTGGGAATTTGAAAATTAGTTTGCTAAACAATCCCGAAGTTACTAAGCTCCTCAACTCTCTCAGTCTCTCAGTCCCTTAGTCTCCCATTCTCCCCAGCCCCTTCCCAACCAAATACCCCATCGAGAAAGCTGCCTGTAGATTATACCCTCCTGTATCGCCATCAATATCAAGTACTTCGCCAGCGAAATAAAGTCCTGGAACAAGTTTTGATTCCATGGTTTTAAAATTTACTTCGTCCAGGTTAACGCCACCGGCAGTTACCATTGCCATATTGAAACCACCAACTTTTTCGACAGTAAATGGAAATTCACAAAAAACTGAAACCAGCTGATTTCGTTGTATTTTTGTGATTTCAGCTATCCTGGTTTCAGGTTCTATATTGATTGACTTCAGTATCAGAAACAGCAAGCTGCGAGGCAAATCAAACTTTTTCAAATACGTCTGTATTGCGGTTCTGCCTTCTTTTTCTGAAGCTTTGATTAGTTCATTTCGGAAATCATCGGCTTTCAGGTCAATAAAATTAACTTTCAGAATATCGCCGCTCAGAATATGGCGCGAGAAATCCAAAATTCCCGGTCCACTCAGACCTTTGTGGGTGAAACCAATATCTCCCCTATGTTCTGATATTTTTTTATCTCCCCGGTATAAATACACTGCTTTGTTTTGAACTGAAACACCTGAAATGGAAGCCATAGTATATTCACGTATAAAAACCGGGCTGAGCGAAGGTTTGGGTGGTACAATCGAATGTCCAAGAAGTTTAGCAAAATGATATCCATCGCCCGTTGATCCGGTTGCAGGATACGACATTCCACCTGTAGTAATCACAAGAAACCGACTGTAAAAAATTCCGGAACTGGTTTTCACTTCAAAACCGGTTTCTGTCTTTAGAATTTCTTCAATATGCTGACTGGAAGCAATTTCAACCTTGTTCTGATTGCAAACATTAATCAAAACCTGCAATACATCCGATGCTTTCTGCGAAGCAGGAAATACCTTGCCGTTTTTATCCACCACTGTTTCCAGGCCATGACCGTTAAAAAAACGGATCAGATCGAAATTTGTAAAACCATGCAAGGCTGTTTTTAGAAACCTATGGTTTGCACCGTAATGATCAAAAAAGTCGCTAAGTATACAATCGTGGGTAAGGTTGCATCGGCCAGTACCGGAAATAAGGAGCTTATTACCGGCAGCTGCATTTTTCTCCAGCACAATAACCTTAAGGCTTTTGCAATGAATAGCGGTAAAAAGTCCGGCAGGACCGGCGCCTATAATAATGACATCAGCGGTTCTCAAAGTTGAAATCGGGAATAGTTATTGTTTCGCAGGCAAAAGTAAGCAGAAACAAGGTTATTACTGCCTGGAATAACAGATTACTGTTTACTGATACAGCATTTCTTAAAACTAAAATTACAGCGGTTATCAATTTACATCATCAGTTCAATGATTTCAAACCAGATTTAAAAAAAGATTCTACTATTTTATTTCAGAGCCCAGGTTGGCATTAATACTATCAATTCTATCCTGGTCAACCAAAAATGTTTTGGTCAGAAAGTGCTTAATCCTGCTGTCCATATGCCTGGTGAATCCTATTTTTATCATAGCCAGCATTTCGGGAGTAAGACTTCTTTTATCGTCAGGGAGTTTAAATTCAGTAAGAGGCGAAATTAATTTACCGCCCAGACCAAAGTAGTTCAGCGGTTCCATGTTATTCGTTCGATAAGCTGCAAAGAATATGGTTGTATAAAACCCTGCGGTTCTTCCCCTACTGTATAATCCACTAGTCTGCTTAGGCACTAAAATATTTTGCTCGTACGGAAACCCACCGCTAAAAGTAAAAATAACTAAATCATATTGATTTTTACTATCAACAATCCACTTTTTAATTGCTTTATTCATGCTCCATGCACCATATAATTCTTTGTTTTCGTGCATGATAGAATCAGGCAAACGAACAACACTCACATTATACATTAGCGACAGATATTTTTTTAATTGCAGCTCTATGAATGCATTGACAGAAAAATCAAGATGCAAAACATCCGTTGTTGCCTCCATCATTCCAACATGATGATTTACAATAGTAGTATCTGCAAGTGAAACTATTGCAATTCGCGATATCTGAGCAGTTGAAGTTACCGAGATTGATACAGAAAGAGCAGTAAAAATTAAATACCTGAATAAATTTATCGGCTTCATATTACTAAAACTTAATTAATAATTGTATTTCAAATGTGGTTTTTAATAGCATAAACATACATACTCAATGATTACATCATGGTTAAATTTAGCAGATTTCGATACCAGCAGATTAGCAGATCCAATATTTTAAACATGTTTACCAACGCATTTTGTGCTGAATAAATTCATCTGGTGTTTTAGAACCGGAAAACGAAACTCAAACCATTATTTCCAAGGCCTAATTCCATCTTGTTTTTATTCAAATAGCCGGAAGTTCTAAGCTCAGAATTATACCGGCCAACCGCATTCCTGATATGTTTTTTGCTTGAATGATCTAAACTTAATCCTAAACCGACAACTGCGGCACTTGAACCCAGAGTCCACCACCATGTGTAATCAATCTGATCGCCTGATATCAATGAACCCAGGCAAAATCCAAATACAAAACCACCTGTATAACAAAATATCAGAGCTGCCTTTTGATCAACACGCGATAACCTCATTTCATTCAGAGAATATGGGTTATCTTTAAAAATTGTTTTATAATCAACAGAGTTAAGCAAAACTCCGTTTTGATAACATTTTACATCGCCCCTGGCTTTGTCGATAATTATTGAATCGTTAGGCGATTGTCCAAATATCACGATGGCTTGAGAAAGAATCAAAATAATTAATAATATATTTTTTTTCATAATTGAAATAGTATGGTTTTAGTGTATATCGCGCCAAAGGTACTTAATACATCCTCAGCTATTAAATATTTTAAATCAATAAAAAAAGCCTGATTTGGGCTCTCTATCCCGGCCGCATTAGAAAATAGCAAATGAAAGCAGTCATTTCTATTTGGTTCATTGAGCTTTTATTTAACCCGTTTATGCAAAGGCAGTAACGTTAATCGGGCAACTTTTTCAGAACTCAAATCGCCTTCCTTGCTGAAAGCCCATACAAACAGTGCTTTCAAGGGATGATCCCTGCGTATATTTTCAATTGCAGTGAGTGTAAGTTGTTTAGCAATTCCTTTTCGCCGGTATTCTTCTAAAACCAAAGCGGAGCATAGATACAATGCTTCGTAAGCCGAATCCTCTGGTGTTAATTCGAATAACTCCTTTTCGGAGATTTCGTGCCTGAGAAATTTATGCATCAGGTCAAGCGTTGTGGGAATCAGCAAAATCCATGCTACCGGCCCATTCCCGTTTTCATATTCCGAAACCGTAGCAGGATGTATTCGCTGGAGCCTTTCCATAACTTCTTGATCTACATCTAGCTGATCCGGGTCACTTTTAACGGCAAAAACATCTTCTGCCAGTTGTATCATTCTTTCAAAGTTGCTCAATGTCATAAGTAAAGGCCAGAATATGAATTTATTGTGTTTACTATTTAAGAAATCAGAATTGAACCTTTCTGTTTATTTGGTACTATCTCTGCTCCGGACTATTGGAATCACCAGCCCTATAATTATGGCAAATAAAAATGAAGTTTTCCAGTCAACTACGGCACCGCTCTTTTCAATTAACAAATTCCAAAGTAAGGTAACAACGACAGTCGTAATGAATGTCAGCGCAAATGTCAGCAAAATGCTGATAATTAATCCTTTGTTTCTCATATGTTTATAATTTAACAGGTATCCATATTTCTTCTTCCGAATCCGGATCATCATTTTTATATTTTTCTCCCAAAACTTCGAAATGCGGCCGGTTGTCCAATTTATACCCGGAATCAGGCAACCATGTTCCGAAAATATACTGGAACGTCACTGGGCCGGTTACGGCAGCTCCTTTGTGCAAAAAAACGGCATAAAGTCCACTCTTTAAGATAAACGTCTCCATTTCATCAGGAACTGAACTGAAGTCAGTGACTTCAACCGTTGCCCATTTCTCAAATACTGCGTTTGGATTAAAATCGGTAAAGTACAACGGATCATAAACCTGCAACGAAAAAAGCTCAATACCAATGGCGTTCTTAACTTCGTTACGCCTTTGAATAAAACTGCGCCACAATTCGCCTGTTTTATTTTCAGACAAGGACATTCTAAGGCGTTTGCCGATTAATTTCTTAGCAGTTATTATTTCTATTCTTGGTTTCATAATTATTTCCTTCGTTCAAAGTTATGGTCTTTTCATTAATAGAACATCAAGAAGAATAAATAAAAAATGTCACCAACCTGAGTATTGATGACATGTATCTTGTGTAAACTATATTTTGAGAAATACAACGAAAGCGGAATTTATATAAAATCTGCTTAAGAAGTTGGATTTCGACAATGGAAGTAATTTCCCCAAAAACTCCCTCTTTTATTTTTTTTTGTGCGATTACCGGGGCAGACAACAGGATAAATTTAATGTTGTACTAAAATGACAACCTTTTCCCGAAAATCTTCAAACTTGCAGAAAATCATGCTCAGCAAGATGCAGTGCGAAAGTGAGATACTTTACTTAAAATTCTGATGGATGAGTTATGTTCAGAATAGCATCATGCATTCCTTTCATGTTTAGTAAGAATCCGACTCGGATTCCAAGGTAAAAATTGTGTGAACCTGAATACTCATTATGCATATTGTTAATCTGGTACTGTTTCTGGTTAATATCTGTCAATCCTATGGCTCCGTCGAGAGAAAGTGACCAGATTACTTTTTCAGAAACCTGATAAGGTTTTACGTTATGGATTTTAATCGGAAAATAATTAGTCAATCCAAATGCCAGCATTATATCAACCGGTTTATAACGGCCTTTAACATTCACAGCACCCTGGCTCATCAGATCAGTATTAGGAATAAGCTTTTCGCCTGTGCGGTTGAAATCCTGCCGGGCAGCCAACAAAAACAGGAACTGTGGCCCTAGGGCTAACCAGGTCTGCTGTCTTTTCCCGCCTAAATTATACATTCCCATTACAGGCAGTTGGAGATACGTTAAATTAACTTTGCGCTGGGCATTTGCTCCAGCCATTTCTCCTTCATATTTCTGGCCGAGGTTTGCAATTCCTAACCCTACGGAATATCCATTTTTAGCAAGAAAATGTTTATAAGAAACTTCACCCGAATAACCAATTGTAGCAATGTATGGTAGCTCAGGGTTTCCATACATATTCTGATTAAAAATCCAGCTATTGTTAGCACCAAGTTCAGCTGATATCCAGGAAATATGGTTTTTTTGACCAAATATAAAAATCGGGCTGGTCAATAGGGCTACAATACAAACAACTAAGTATATTTTTTTCATTTACAGGATTTTTTGTCACAATCAGTATGCCTTATTAAATATGTGCGATGGTTATTCCTTTTGCTTAGGTATCTGTCTCTAAATTAAATCACGAAATGAATTGTTTTTAATTTAGATAGATTCATTTTAGTCAGGATTCAAACAGATCTGGTTATAAGTATTAATTAAGTCACAAAGGTCGGGGTATATCTGACTGGAAACATTATACAATTCTACATATAACTTACATAATTATCACATATCTGGCTGGTTCGAACCTGAGTGCAGGTTCCAAAATATTTAATTGTATATACAAAGCAATTTAAAGCTAAAATGAGATATCTAAAATAAAACAGGCCCTTCATCGCTGAAAGGCCTGATACTATTTAATTTAAATCGAGCGGAAAACGAGATTCGAACTCGCGACCCTCAGCTTGGGAAGCTGATGCTCTACCAACTGAGCTACTTCCGCGTTATCAGCTGCAAAAATAGTAAATGATTGCAGTTAATACCAATTATTTTTAAAAAACTAAATTCCTTCCCAAACCCTGTAACCCCAGGCCCCGAGAGAAAAACAAGGTGTATCACCCATTGTAATATGCATCCCCGAGAATATATCCCAATATTTCCCCTGGAAACCAATACCGGTAAATCGAAAATCAATTTGTTCAGCACTCAGGTTCAATACCACTAACACTTTACTGCCCGAACTTTGGCGGGTAAAACTCAAAATCTTATCATCCCTGTCTGAAGCGATCAGCTGAAAGTCTGATTTTGGTTGGAGGCTCCACAACGCCGGGTTTGATATCCTTAGATGTGCTAGTTTCGAATACAAAACTGCCATTTTATCCTGCTTCCAATCGATACAATCTTTATCGAAAAACTCAAGCCTGCGGTGATTTCCGGCTTCCATCCCGGAATAGATAAGAGGCATGCCCGGGAGCGTGAAAATCAATATGGCAAAAGCTTCAAGAGCAAAATTTAAGCGTTCAATTTCCGACCCGTTCCAGGAGTTCTCATCATGATTACTGATAAACATCATATTATCAGAACCTTCGGGAAAATCTGTTATTTCAGATGGAATGCGCCAGCGTATTTCATCTGCGGTATATTTGCCTTTTGCAATGTCGTTCCACACATGCATTAGGTTCCAGTTATAAAGCACATCGAAAGCTTCTTCTGTCAGATCGCGCTGTTCGGCTTCGGCTAACATAAAAACGTGCTTTACCTTTTCCAATTCTGTACGAGCCCTATTCCAGAAGTCAGTTGGAACCAGCATTGCCATATCGCAACGAAATCCATCAATATCGGCAGTCTCGAGCCAGAATTTCATGGATGAAATCATCGCTTCCCGTAAACCGGGATTGGAATAATCGAGTCCGATTACATCTTCCCATTCTGGAAATGGAGGATGCACCTTGCCTGCTTCGTTCCTGCGGTAAAACTGAGGAAATTCATTTACCCAGTTATGATCCCAGGCTGTATGGTTGGCGACCCAATCGAGAATCACATACATTCCCATCGAATGAATTTCTTGTACAAGATCCACAAATTCCTGCATGGTACCATAGTCAGAATCCAGTTCGCAATAATTACGGATCGAATAATAACTTCCCAGCGTTCCTTTTCGATTTTCGATTCCAACAGGCTGAACTGGCATAAACCACAGTATTCCGGCTCCAAGTTCCTTTAATCTCGGCAAGTGCTCCCTGAACTCTTTTATGGTGCCTCCCGGCGTATATTGCCTGAGGTTCACTTCATATACAACCTGGTTGCGTGCCCATTCGGGAAATTTATATTTTTGACTCATGGTTAGGCGGTTAGGGGTTTAGGCTGTTAGGGATTAGGCTGTTAGAAGAAGATGGGTGAAGCGTGATTGAAAACTTGAAACAAGAAACTTGAAACCAGCTATGAAAGCTCAGAAAAGCCGTAATGGAAAAAGGATTTACAAATGGAAAGTTTCTCCAGCTGTATCAAAATCGATGTAAAAATCGGCAAGCCCTTTTAACGATTGAACAGCTTTGTGCTCATGTTTCAACACTTCCATCCTGAAGTCATCAAGAACTTCTTTATGGGTTTCCTTTTGCTCATCCCATGTATCTTCGTAAGTAAGTTCAATAAAAACACGCAAGTCGCTCTGGTTTATCCTGATGGAATATAAGCCTTCAATTATAAGAACTTCAATTCCGTTAAAATCGGTATGTAGCTGGTCAACCTTTTGTGTGAACAAGTCCACAACTGGTATCACAGATTTTTTACTCATACGAAAATCATCAATGTTGTGATTTATCGTTTTCCAGTCGTATTCATCGTATCCTATTTTTTCAAGGCCGTGCTTTTTTCGCCATTCCAAGCGCTCGAGCGGCGGAATGATGTAATAATTGTCCATATGCAACAACTTTACACTTATTCCTTTTTCAATAAGTTTGCGACCCAGTTCATGAGCAATCTCACATTTTCCTGTTCCAACTTCACCCGAAATTGTGACAATAAATTTCGATTTGCGATCGTGAATAACCCTATCAAACAATGTAGTTGCCGCGTTTGTGTGTTTTTTTTCAATGGTAACAACGTCGTTCAGCATAGTTGAATTTCTTTAAAAGCACTCATTAGGAATAATTCGTACATCAAACAACACTAAATTTGCTGTGTTGTGTAAGGTAAAGCAAAATTACGACTAAAATTTCAATTTCTCTTCACTCAATGCCCCAAGCCCATGGCTGAATGAAGCGTAAACCATATTAAACAAGCTATTACAACATTAGCATCAATTCATGAAAATATCTAAAAATCTAAATATCATTCTCCGTCTTTTCATTATTCCGGCTTTCCTGCTGCTTGTTTTTTTTTTCATTATTAAGGCGCCTTCATGGATTGACTCTCTTCTTAAAAATAACCAAGGAAACCCACCACTTGTTTCATCGTTTGGAATTATTATGCCTAAAGGGTTTACCGTACACGGAATTGATATTTCGAAACACCAGGGCGTAATTGACTGGAAAAGGGTAAGCCATATGAAAAAGGATGGCATACAAGTTTCCTTTGTATTTATAAAAGCTACAGAAGGGATAACAAGGCAGGATAATAAATTTGGAACAAACTGGAATGATGTGGGCCACAATGGATTATTACGCGGAGCTTATCATTTTTATTACCCATCGCGTGATGCCAATAAGCAGGCAGACAACTTTATGGCAGTTGTAAAACTTGCCAAAGGTGACTTGCCCCCGGTAGTGGATATTGAATACAGTAACGGAAAATCAGCGAAGATAATATGTGATGATTTAAAGGTTTTTATCGCACGACTTGAAAAAAAATACAACGTAAAACCGATTATTTATACCAATACAAATTTCTATAATACATACCTGATCGGTAAGTTTGATGATTATCCTTTATGGATTGCAGGATATTTTGATCATGACCGGTTTTATAATGAATTTACAACTCCTTGGACTCTTTGGCAGCACAGCGAAAAAGGCAAGGTCGACGGGATTCGTGGCTATGTTGATTTCAATGTTTTTAAAGGCAGTATTGAGAAATTGAATTCTATGTGCATAAAATAAGTTGGAGGTTTGATGTCGGTTCTAATATATTCAATTTTAGCACAGAAATAAAAATCTGAAAACCAAATGCATAAAAAAAGGAACCGAAGTTCCCTTTTTATTTGTGATATCAGTAATACTGTCAACTATCGTGGATCAACCACAACATCTTTAACATCATCCATCGTAACAACTCCGCCCTTGTTACCAAAACTATTTAAAACGTAGTTAATAACAGCAACAGCTTCCTCTTTTGAAGCAAGTTGAGGAGGCATTGGTGCAGGATATTTAACAGTTTTATTTCCAACTTTAGCTGAACCATTCAGAACCTGTGTTACAGCAAGAACTTTTGATTCCAACAGGAATTTAGATCCTACAAGGTTTGGGAAGACATTTGGAATCCCCTGACCTGTAGCCTGATGACAGGTAATACATTTTCCCGGAGTTTCAAAAATGGTTTTACCCATTGCCATTTGCTCAGCGGTAGGAACTGGTTGAGCTGCTACCTCTTTAACAGCAGTAGTGTCAGTTGTTGACTGGTCGCCGGTTTTTCCGCCACCACATGAGGTAATCATCGCAAGCCCAAAGAAGCCTGCCATTGCAAAAGCGATAAAATTTCTGGTTTTCATAGTGTTTGTTTATTTGCGTGCAAAATTATTGATTAATGATTAGAATTATTCTTTTTATAGAAAGTTTTTTTATTGATCAGGATGGCAACATTTATGTGCCTTTTCAATTACAGGTGTAAGTGCCTCAGCTTTAGGGCTTACGTAAGGAATTCCTAATGATAAACCACGCAGAATAAAAAGGACACCAAGTAAAACAATTACATAAGGCGAAAGTTTATGCACAAAAACCCTGAGTTTTAAACTGATCATAGTGCCTGCCATTGATACGGCAAGCATTACAGGAATAGTTCCGGCACCAAACAACGCCATATAAAACATTGCTGAAACAACATCGCCGGTATTTATCGCGCCAGCTACTGCCACGTAAACCAAGCCACAGGGCAATATCCCATTTAACAAGCCAATACCCAGCAAAGCCAACGCACCTCCTGTGCGGAACATATTTCTGAATCCGCCTAACAACCGTGCTGAATAGCTTTCGAAAACATTGTTAAGCGATGGCATTTTTTTAAAAATAAGCGGAACAATTACGAACGCTATCATCAGAATTCCTATCACTACTGAGGCCCACAACTGAAAACCTGCCATATGCAGACCTTTTCCTAACAATCCGAAGATTGCGCCCAGAATCATATAAGTGAGAATGCGTCCAAAATTGTAAATCAGTCCACCACTTACCCGGGTAAACCAATTTTCACTTTTCAACGGAAGCGCCAGCGCAATCGGACCACACATTCCGGCACAATGAGCACTGCCAACTAATCCAAGTATAAATGCTGTCCAGAGGAACATGTTTTTAAAAGGGGTTAGGGGTTAGGGATTGGGAGTTAGGGGATTATCCTCCCATTTCACTTTCACTATTCATTATTCACTTTTCGCTATTCACTTATTTACTTATTCACCCTGAACGTATTTTCATTCGCATATTCCTTGCCATCCATTTTCCAGAAAAACTTGGCTACATACTTGCCTTTTATAAATTTCTGAAGCGACACCTTCTGTATCATTGAAGTATCGAACCTGATACTGTCATGAAAATCTGCATTTTCATCCGATGGCCTGAAGAAAACCACTTCGCCTTTAACATCTTTTCCCTTCAGATCGCGGGGATAAGTTATCACCATTTCCTTCGCTTCTTCACCTATAATAATCTGGCTGGACAATGCATTTGCTTTTGCAAAACGGTCAATCTGTTTCTGGTATTCAAGCCCTTGAGGATAGTATTCTTCTGATACAAGATCATTTCGTTGCTGAAAGCTCTTGTAAATCACGAAACTACAGGCCAGCAAAAACATCGTTATAAATATAAAGATACCGGTTCCCCAGTTAAATTTGATTTTCATATTTCCTTTCTTAACTATTCTGATTTTGTCAAAAGTAATAAAAACTGTCCGGACACATTGCATTCAAAGTAAAAATTCAATTAGCTACATACTCTCTTCACTTTTTTACCCTATCACTTCTATAAAAGTTATCTTCTGTCAAGCGCATCCGGGCCAACAAAAGTTGACTTTATCTCGTCCATTTCCTTTCCTTCGCTCGTTACCTCAAATTCGACCCTGGTATTCGACGATTTCAGATCTGACTTCTTTATCAGAACAAGAAATTGAGCTTCAACAACTTCACCTTTATTTACTATCAGCGGGCCGCCAATTAGTTGTATTTTACCTACAGGCTCATCCAGTTTAAGATCAACCTGCATCGTCTTCCTGGTTTTATTGATCACCTGTATCATGTAAATATTACTGTAATGAAGCGAATCATATTCCTGGAACATGGTTCCTTTCTGTCGCAAAATGGTAGATTCAATATCGGTGCGTATCGAAAACAGGAAAGCTATCAGGCTCAGTAATCCAATGAGTACAACCGAATAAAATAATATCCGCACGTTAAATTTCAGTTTCGTTTTATCTGCAATTGTGCGTTCCGATGCATAGCGGATTAATCCTTCCGGTTTTTTAATGCGGCGCATGACTGTGTTACATGCATCAATACATGCTGTACAATTTATACATTCCAGTTGTGTGCCATTACGGATATCGATTCCGGTCGGACAAACTGCTTCGCAACTTCCGCATTCCACGCAATCGCCCTTTCCTTTCGATGTGCGATCTTCGAGAGGATTGTATTTTCCCCTTGGTTCGCCACGTTTATAATCGTAGGAGATTACAATAGAATTGCGATCGAGCAAAACGCCCTGTAACCGGCCATAAGGGCATATAATGATACATACCTGTTCACGCAGTTTTGCAAATACGAAATAATGGACGATACTGAAAGCAATAATACTGAGAAACCCTGCTAAATGCGCTGCTGGCCCATCAGTGATAAGTTTTCCGACATAATCGATACCGGTAATATATGCCAGGAAGAAATGAGCAGTAATGAAGGAAATAAAGAAGAAAATCAGGTGTTTCAGTCCTTTGCGCCAGAATTTATTGAAATTCAGGGGTGATTGATCTAGTTTGCGTTGTTGGTTATTATTGCCTTCGATCCAGTATTCTATCGGGCGGTAAAGAAACTCCATAAAGATGGTTTGCGGGCAAATCCAACCACAAAACAACCTTCCGAAAATCACCGTAAAAAGTACCACAAACACAATGAAAGCAATCATTGAAAGCACAAAAAGGTGAAAATCCTGAGGATAAAACATGACTCCGAAAATGATAAATTTCCGTTCGAGTACATTAAATAACATCAGAGGATCTCCATTTACCTTTATAAAAGGGATCGCAAATAGTATCGCCAATAAAACAAATGAAGTCAGCTTCCTGAAATTGTAAAGTATTCCTTTCGGCTGTTTAGGATAAACCCATAACCTGCTTCCATCTTCGCCTATGGTTGATTGTCTGTCGCGAAAGTCATCAAATTCTTCAAACTCTTCCATTGAATTATTTTTTCAAGCAAAATTAAAAAAGGCTGTGGAGTACGGATACTTCACAGCCTTGAAATTGAATTATTTTAGTCGCATAATCGGGTAACAAAAAAGTTGATCGTGATCAGGGTAATAGTTGACTTTAACCTATTTTTTCGTATTTCACACCTTGAGGAGCTTTTGGATTCTGAGGATTTGTTCCCTGCAGGCTAAGGATGAAACTCAATACCTGCTGGATCTGTATCGGGCTTAACTGGCTCTTAAAGGAAACCATTGCTGTTCCTGTAGCTCCTTCAATAACCACCTTGTATAGATTTTTAATAGTAACCGTTTTGGCAATCGTATCACCATGAATCCAGTATTGATCAGTAAAATTAGGTCCAACTGCATTTCCTTCTCCATTTTGCCCGTGACATGCAGAACAAATTTTCTTGAAAGTAGCATGCCCGGCTTCAAGATCGGCAGCAGTTGTTAAAGGAATCATATTTTCGATGTCAACAACAGGATCAGGATTGGCTTTTTTCAGATCGGATGCAACTGAAAGTTCATTAGCATATTCAGCTTCCTGGAGTGGCCACCATTTGGTAACATGATATCCCAGTAAATAAACTACTGCGAAAATGATAGTAGCAAAGAACAGGTAGACCCACCAGCGGGGTAATTTGTTGTCTAGCTCCCTGATGCCATCGTATTCATGGCCTCCCAGATAACGATCTTTGGTTAGTTCGTCAATTTCGGGTTCTCCAGGGTTCAATTTGGTTTCATCTATGTTGCTCATATTTCTTTTATTTCAAGGTTTAACTTACACCTCAGGTGATTCATATTTCTCATCATTTTCGAAAGGCAATTTACCACATTCCTGTTCTTTGCTTTTCTTCATCGTAAGCGTATGCACCGCCATTACTGAAAAGAAAAGTACGAAAAGTGCAAGTGCAATAACCGGGAACCAGTAAATCCCCTCGATAGTGTCGAATAATTTTGAAACAATTCCCATGATGTGATTTCCGTTTGATTATTTTAAAGCTGTTTTACTATCACCAACATCGGTACCAAGACGCTGAATATAAGCAATCAGTGCAATTACCTGTTTGCTTGCGGCAACATCAATACCACTTGATTTAAGTCCTGAAGCAATTTTCTCTGCCTGGGCTTTCAGATCATCATTAGCAATCAGATCATATCCTTTTGGATAAGGAACTCCAAGATATTGCATAACCCTGATTTTGGCAGGAGTTGCTTCAACATCAATATCATTTTCGGCAAGCCACGGATACTTTGGCATAATGGATTGTGCGTTAAGTTTCCTTGGATCCATGAAGTGTGTATAATGCCAGGAATCTGACTTATATAATGGTCCTGATTTTACACCTTCGCGGAATAAATCCGGCCCTATACGTTTGGAACCCCATTGGAAAGGATGATCATAAACATATTCGCCAGCTTTTGAATATTCTCCATAACGTTCGGTTTCGGACCTGAAAGGCCTCACCATCTGCGAGTGACAAACATAACAGCCTTCTTTAATATAAATATCACGTCCTTGTAATTCGAGTGGTGTATAAGGTTTAACAGTAGCAATTGTCGGGATGTTCGACTTAATGATAAACGTAGGAATGATTTCAACAACTCCACCAATCAGAACGGCTACTATTGCCAATATCATAAACTGAACGGGCCTGCGCTCAAGGAAACGGTGATAGCTTTCACCAGAATGACGTGCACCTTCTTTTTCAAGAGCAGGAGCTTCGGCTGCTTCCAATGGAACAAATTCACCAGCTTTAACAGTTTTGTATATATTGTAAACCAATAGGAACATTCCGGAGAAGTAGAGCAGACCGCCAAATAACCTCATGTAGTACATCGGCATAATCTGGGTAACGATTTCAAGGAAGTTAGGATAAACAAGATCTCCGGAAGGTGTGAATTGTTTCCACATCGAAGCTTCTGTCCAGCCAGCCCAATACATTGGAATGGAGTAGAATAACATAGCCAGTGTTCCTAACCAGAAATGTACGTTTGCCAGTTTATTTGACCACAGTTTGGTTTTAAACATACGTGGGAACAACCAGTAAATCATACCAAATGTGAGGAAACCGTTCCAGCCCAAAGCGCCAATATGCACGTGAGCTACGGTCCAGTTGGTAAAGTGACTGATTGCATTTATATTTTTAAGCGAAAGCATTGGTCCTTCGAAAGTTGACATTCCATAAGCGGTTACAGCAACTACAAAGAATTTGAGAACCGGCTCTTCGCGAACCCTGTCCCATGCTCCACGTAAAGTCAGCAAACCATTGATCATACCTCCCCACGACGGAGCGATTAGCATAATGGAGAAAACTGTACCTAATGACTGAGCCCAGTTTGGCAAAGCCTGGTATAATAAATGGTGAGGTCCTGCCCAGATATAAAGGAAAATAAGTGCCCAGAAATGCAGGATACTCAGTTTATAAGAATAAACCGGGCGGTTGGCTGCTTTAGGCATAAAGTAATACATGAGTCCCAGGTAAGGTGTCGTAAGGAAAAATGCAACCGCATTATGTCCGTACCACCATTGCACAAGCGCATCCTGAACACCTGCAAAAACCGGGTAGCTTTTAAAGATAGCCCATGGAATCTCCATTGAGTTAACAATGTGCAGAATAGCTACAGTTACGAACGTAGCAATGTAAAACCAGATGGCCACATAAATGTGTTTTACCCTGCGTTTCAGGATAGTCCACATCATGTTCCAACCAAAAATAACCCAGATCAGAGCGATTGCAATGTCGATAGGCCATTCAAGTTCGGCATACTCTTTTCCGGTTGTAAAACCAGCCAGTAATGAAACAGCCGCAGCAACAATAATGGTTTGCCAGCCCCAGAAATGAACTCTTGTCATCCAGTTGCTTGCCATGCCTGTTTTGAGCAGACGCTGCAATGAATAATAGTATCCGGTGAAAATACCATTACCTACAAATGCAAAAATCACTGCATTTGTGTGAACAGGGCGTACGCGCCCGAAGGATGTGAATGCCAGGCCGAAATTAGCCGCAGGAAGTACCATTTGCAATGCAATCAGCACTCCAACCAGCATGCCTACCACGCCCCAGAATATGGTGGCATAGGCAAACATCTTCACAATTTTGTTGTCGTAGTAAAATTTTTGTAATTCCATACGCTTTTTGGTTTAACTAAACTTTGTTTTGGTTTGTATTTGTTTGTTCTGATTTAATTTCATCATTATCATATAAAATTCTGATAGAGGGCGATACATCGTCATCGTACTGACCGGATTTTACCGCCCATAAAAAAGCAACCAGGAAACCTGAAGCAACTATTAAGCTAAATCCTATAAGTACTACTATAACGCTCATTTAAGTATTGAAATATTGAATTAGCCAAAGATATTGAATCGGATAGTACAAAGTTCAGAATAAAGTTAATTTAGAATAATTACTAATAGACCTATATGTTTCTGAATAATAATACTTTAATATATATATAAATTAACATATCATTAACAATCATAAAAGTGTAATAAAAAAAACAAGTAAACGAGTACCTGATTCAATTCAGTACAGATCGTATTAAATTAAAATTTCTTGGATTTTGAAAGCACTGAAACGGATAAACTTGCAAACGTTACAACCGAAACAGAACTCAGCGGCATTAATATGGCAGCAAACACCGGCGACAACAATCCCTGGATAGCGAAAGTGAGCCCTACTATATTGTAAAGAAATGAAATGAGGTAGCTGGCATACACAATTTTCAATGCCGAATTTGAAAATTGCAGGTAATCTTGCAGCCTTCCAAACTTAGATGATGATAAAATAGCATCGCAGGCAGGCGAAAAATGATAGATATCATCGGCAATTGTAATTCCGATATCGGCTTTAAGCAAAGCGCCTGCATCATTTAAGCCGTCGCCGATCATGATTACGTTGCGGCCTTTCTGTTTTAATTCCTTGATATATTCCAGTTTGTCAACAGGAGTCTGGTTGAAATGAAGCTGGGTTTCCGAAGAAAAATATGTTCTCAGATTTTCCTCTTCCGAATCATTATCGCCGGTTAAAAGGTGAAGCTGTATGTTTTTCATTCCTGAAATAACTACATTCAATCCTTCCCTGTAATGGTTCTCCATCTTAAAAAAGCCCCGAAGTTTATTGTCTAACGAAACATAAACCGAGGATATTTTACTTTCATCTGAAGTTTCATTTCCGGCAATAAACTTTCTTGATCCAAGCATGATCCGGTGATTATCAACCATGCCGGTTATTCCTAGCCCGCTGATTTCCTGATAATTATTAACAGTTAGCAATATACTTGCCGGCAACCATTCGCTTACCATCACAGAAAGCGGGTGTGTTGAGTTTCGGGCCACTGACCTCACCCACTGTGCTTCTACCTTGCTCAGTTCATTCCCTTCCCAACCAATATTCATCGACCGCGAATGGGTAAGAGTGCCGGTTTTATCAAATACAACGGTATCAATGCGGGTAAGTTTTTCAATAACTTCGGTATTTTTGATATAAAAACCATTTCTGCCGAATACACGCATTACATTTCCAAAAGTAAAAGGAATTGTTAGTGACAAAGCGCAAGGACAAGCAACTATCAGAATAGATGCAAAGACATAAACCGCTTTGCTTATACTGGTAAATGACCAGTAGACAGCTGCACCCGAAGCTATAACAAGTATAATCAGAGTAAAATAATGGCTGACTTTGGTTACAATGGATTGCATCTGCATTTTGCCTTCTTCACTAAGTTTGTCCTCGTTCCATAACTGGGTGAGATAACTTTGCGCAACTTCCTTTTCAACCCTGAGTTTTATAGCGGCTCCCGATTGTTTTCCACCGGCAAATACAAAATCGCCGGCTTTTTTAGCAACTGGAATCGATTCGCCGGTTACAAAACTATAATCAATATTTCCTTCGCCATCCGTTAAAATGGAGTCGACAGGTATGAGTTCACCGTTTCTTACTAAAATCTGATCACCGGTTTTCAGGTCTTTCAACTGAACAAAATCTTCCTTACCATCCAGTAGGCGTGTAACGGCAATAGGAAAATATGAGCGGTAATCGCGGTCAAATGACAGGGATTGATATGTTCGGCTTTGATACCAGCGACCGATGAGCATAAAAAAAAGTAATCCGGCCAGCGAATCCATATAACCAGTTCCTGATCCGCTGAAAATCTCGTAACTACTTTCGAGAAAAAGGGCAAGAATACCAATGGAAAGAGGCAAATCAATATTAATAATTTTCTTGCGCAAACTTTTAAATGCAGACAAAAAGAAATCGCTGCTGCAGAAAGTTATTACAGGTAACGCCAGGATAAAAGAGACAATTCCGAAAGTTCCTGCCATAAACTTATCGATAGCTTCGCCACCGGGAAGATAATCGGGGAAACTGAGAAGCATGATATTGCCAAACGCAAATCCCGCTACACCAATTTTCATTATCATCCGGCGGTTTGCTTTCTGATGATCATCTTTATTACCTTTATTATAACTGATATCAGGAATATAATGAATTGCATGCAATAACTCTACAATCTGTCGTAACGAAATTTCGCTTTCACGGAATGTGATACTTACCTCTTTCCTTACGAAATTTACATTCGAATGCATGATTCCGTGGTGCAGAGTAGACAGATTTTCAAGAAGCCAAATACATGAACTGCAATGAATGGCCGGAATAAAAAGATTTACACGGGAAATTCCGCCATCAGAAAAATCCAGAAGTTTCAACCGGATTTCATCGTTATCGAGATATGCATAGCGCGTACCGGAAGTATTCTCCTGTTCGAGACGTATACCTGGAGTAGGCATCATATCGTAATACCGATCCAGCTTCTTCTCCGAAAGAATCTGGTAAACCATACTGCAACCATTGCAACAAAATTGTTTCTCGTTCCAAATCACCGGGTTCTTACCACAATCCTGCCCGCAATGTATACATTCTGCCATTTCTCAATTTTTATCTCGCGGCAAAAATAGACAAATAAATCTGTGAAGAAACGCAAAACAGTATGTCTTTACCTCAATGATTCAAAAAAAAAGACCTCTGCAAAAGAGGTCCTTTCAATATTATTTAATTCCGGATTATTCTTCTAAAGCAATCAGATCATTACCGAAGCTGATTCCAAGTCCGCGAGCAGTTTTCATCAAAGCAGTATCAAGGGTCACCAGGTTTGGTTTCTGTATAGCATCTTCGAGTGTAACGCTTGTAATATAAGGGTGATTGTATGAAACCATACGGCCAAATTCCTCATTCAGAACCATTTCGAAAGCTTTAACACCAAATTGCGACGCCAGGACCCTGTCGTAAGCAATAGGAACGCCTCCGCGCTGTAAGTGACCTAAAACAGTAACCCTGATATCATGGTCGCATCCAAGAGTTTTCAGGTCATCTTCCAGTTTGAATCCTATACCTCCCAAACGTACATGTTCGTAACCAACTTCAGTACTCTTCTCCCCGATAATTTCGCCGTCTTTTGGTTTGGCACCTTCGGCAACAACAATAATTGCAAAACCGCGTCCTTTGTGGAAACGTGCATTTATTTTTGAAAGTACTTCGTTCGTGTCATAAGGAATTTCAGGAAGCAGGCAAATTTCAGCACCACCGGCAACTGCAGCATTTAAAGCTATCCAGCCTGCATCACGTCCCATTACTTCGAGAATAAATACGCGGTTGTGACTGGCTGCAGTAGTAACAAGCTTATCAACAGCCTCAGTCGCAATTTCAATTGCTGTCTGAAAACCGAAAGTTGAATCAGTTGCAGAAAGGTCATTATCAATGGTTTTAGGAACACCAATAATGTTGAGACCTTGTTTGAAAAGTTTCTGCGAAATCCGTTGTGAACCGTCGCCACCAATGCTGATAACTGCATCAATGCCCAAGTAAGAAAGTTTCCTGATCATTTCGTCGGAGCGGTCCACGTATTCCCATTCGCCTTTTTTATTCTTAACCGGCCAGGCGTAAGGACCACCTTTATTGGTAGTCTGAATGATTGTACCACCCTGGTAATGAATACCGGCCACTTTGTCCGAATCTAAAATCATAAGTTCAGTGGGTTCGTTTAGAATTCCATCGAAAGCTTTTATACTTCCTAAAACTTCCCAATCAGTTTCTTGCGAAGCACGCTTAACAATTGCCCTGATAACTGCATTTAAACCGGGACAATCGCCACCGCCGGTAAGAACCATTACTCTTTTCATATGTTTATATTATTGAAAGCCAAATGTTTATGGCGCTATTTTACAATTTTCAAAAACCGGTGCAAAGTTATAAAAAATTAATTGTCAAATACTAATTATTATATTGATACTACTCTGAAGAATGTATTAAATAAAATCATGTGGAAGTCAGAGAGTTCCGGAAAATAATCGGGTCATGATTATATCCAATCCAAATTAGGAACATGCCTAAAGATAAGATTTAAAGACAATTAATGAATTATTACGTATAATACTGAATTAATAAAAAAAGTTATAATAATCTTTCTGAAAAGCAAAATAAAGATGACGTGCGGAATTTCTTATATAGCACATTCAATTGCCTGTTATCAGGCTAATCAGAAGATGCTGTTAATGTTGTCTACTTGCCAGGTATTGATTGCTGGTTACAGGTTTCAAATTCAAAGTAATTTGAAACCAAAATCCTGGAACGCTGAATTTTCGGCGTCAATTTCTTGTAAACGCTTCTGGTGGAGCTTAGCGCGAATATCTTCAATTTTATTAATAGTATCAAGTTGCTGTTGGTTGCCGGCCGCTTGTACCTTTTGAATCTCTAACTCGCCTTGTATTTGCGCATATTTAAGATTCTCAATGTCTTTGGAATATTCACCTAGTACCCCATCGGCATCTTGTAAAGCACTGATAAGTTCGCCATCTATGGTGTTGGAC
>CAIWMA010000252.1 GCA_903913645.1 uncultured Bacteroidales bacterium
AAGATACTGAAAGCCCCATGGAAATTGCAAAAATACTGGTTGAATTGTCGGATAAATATCAGATCCCTTTCATTTTTAAAGCTTCTTACCGGAAAGCCAATCGGTCAAAAAGTTCTTCTTTTACAGGGATAGGTGACGAAAAAGCGCTTGAAGTACTTGCAAAAATCAGGCAACGATTTCAGGTTCCGGTGGTAAGCGATATTCACAGTGAAAGTGATGCCCGGCTTGCTGCTCAGTATGTCGATGTTCTGCAGATTCCTGCATTTTTGTGCAGGCAAAGTGAATTGCTTTTTGCTGCAGGCGAAACAGGGAAAGTTGTAAATATTAAAAAAGGCCAGTTCTCATCAGCCGAAACCATGCATTTTGCCGTTGAAAAAGTGAGGGAAACAGGAAACCATAAAGTTATGCTCACCGAACGGGGCACTACTTTCGGATATACTGATTTAGTGGTTGACTTTCGGAATATCCCTGTGATGCAGCAGGCGGGAGTTCCTGTAATACTTGATGTTACGCATTCGCTTCAGCAACCCAATCAACCTGCCGGAGTAACAGGTGGCCGGCCTGATCTTATTCCACTCATGGCAAAACTTGGTGTAACTGCAGGCGTTGAAGGATTATTTATGGAGACTCATCCTGATCCTTCCAAAGCAAAATCAGACGGTGCTAATATGCTCAGGCTTGATTTAATGGATAACTTGCTTGGTGAACTGGTCAGGTTGAAAAAGGCACTAGGATAGATTTATTTTACATACGCTTCCATTCCCGGCATTACCCAACCCAACATAAGACCATAAATGTGCTGGGCAAGAAAAATCATCACGAAACCAACGGCAATAGTGGTTATAATAAAACGCAGTTTCTTTTCAAGCGTGATGTCAAACATTTCCTGAACTCCGTACCAGAAAATATAAAACGTATATGCAATAAATACATAAATCCCGATAGGTATCAGGATACGAAGCAACGGGTGCAGGTAAACAAAAAATGTTACTATAAAGAGCGGCGTAAAAGTATAGACTACCAATTTCAAAATACGTAGGTAATCAGTATCTATTCCGAGTTTTGGTAAAGTAAAGTTGAGCATATATGCCGCTGCAAGAATAAGTATATATGGAATTGCAACCCAGGATAGCAGGTTGAACAACATCAAAATGGCTAAATTTAAGGAATAACCAAGCACTGCGCTAGCAACAAAGAAAAGACCAATATCGCGTCCAATTGCACTAAACAGAATGATCGGAAAAGCAAAGTGCCACATCAACTCTTTAGGTGTCTCCTGCTCAATTTTAATAGCTTTCCACTCAACACTTGGTATGAGTGAAACGCGCATTGCTTTAATAAATAGTTCTTTAATTTTCATTCAAACTGATAAGTCAGTACAATTATAAATACATGTGATTTACTCTAATACAACGCGCCTTAAAGTGCCGGTATTGTTGTCGATACCAATATTTCGCAAACTGGATGCAGGTAGAAAAGTAACAACTCCAAATTGATTAATAACAAACTGGGTTTCGAGTTTCACTTGTCCTCCGACTCTTACAACCACATCTGCTTTATCAGGGATACGGTAATATAACCCGTGTGAACTGCGTTGTTCTGCATTGATCTTTTCGGTTTCAGATTTCAATGCATTGGTTTTATTCTTGCTGGTAGCTTGTATCTGCACGAAATCACCTGAAGTTGAGCTTTTAGGCAGAATACCTTTGCTCATCGAAAACCGGCATAGAGTTTCTGTTGGATTATTCTTATCAACCAGGTAATAAAATGTGAAGGTTTCATTTGATGAACTGGTAACTCCCTTGAACAATTCAAGGTAATCCTGCTTCATGCTGTTCATCTGGTTATACATAAATTCCATTGTCCCTTTTTCATAGTTAACTTCCTGGTAACCATTAATCAGGTTATACATGCTCTCGTCAAGTTTAAGGATAAACTCTGAAGCTTCACGGGCTTTTTGTTCGACAGATTTTGCAGAAGAGGTCTTCCTGAAAAATTTTTGTTCTATAATGGTAGAGTCAAGGCTTATTCTTTTTATAACCGTATCCATGCGTTCGAAAACACTGGGATTAGTAACTTCAGGAATATCAATACGAAAAGTTGAAAGATCTATCGATCGCTGTCTTTTATTTGTATTAGCCTGATTTACAATGCCCGCTCCTGAAATAACTCCGTCATCGGATAAAAAAAGCTCAATTGCTTTTCTGTCCTTTTGTTTTTCGGGCATATGAATGTAATAATATTCTGTCGGATCAGGCTCATTGTAGGAAGTTAACCTGATATCTTTAAGCTCGTATTCAGTGCTGTTTACAGTGGTAACCTGCGACAAACCAAGCATCTGGTCAGCAAATTCTGCAAAAGGCCCTTTAACTTTCTGAATTTTATTCACAACAACATCTACTTGAATCACAGTTTGAGGCAAGGAATAAAATAGTCCATTAGATTCAGCGGGTATTACTGAGGTGCCTACTTTACTGACATTAATTTGTGCCTGGGTTGCGGCAATTGAAAATATAAGAAAAGCGGTCAGAAAAACTTTTTTTATCATACCAGCAGGTTATATTTGTGAATCAAATTTACACTAAATTTATCGAATACACTAAAAACGGTCTAATATTTCATTTATTGTCATCAGTTTTTACTAAATAAAAGTTTAGACATCGCCAAAGAGCATGTATCATTTCAGCAAGGAGATGTTCTGAAATTAAAGCAACAGGAAATTTGTATTTCCGGTTTCGACTTTAATTCAACAAAAAAGCATAAATAGTAGTTAACTATTTAATAAATAATAGTTCACGGTATTTCGGCAGTGGCCATAATTCATCATCTACCAACAATTCAAGTTTATCAACATGATACCTGATTTTCTCGAAAAACGGTAAAACTTCCAGGTTATATATTTCTGCCTTTGCAACAGTATCCTCTATTTTGTTCGCTTTCTTTCGTTTATCTATCATTTCTGCAACCAATTGTCTCACGATAGAAATATGTTCCGAAATCTCTTTAATGTTCTGCATCTGGCTGTTCGAAAGCTTTACAAAAGTCTTGATATCAAGTACTTCCTTAAGTCCTTTTACATTTTCGACCAAGGTGTTCTGGTAACGGATCGCGGTTGGAATAATATGGTTGTGCGAAAGATCGCCGATGATCCGTGATTCAATCTGGATTTTCTTGATATAGTTTTCAAGGTCAATTTCGTAACGGGCCAACACTTCTCGTTTGGAAAGCACATCATGCTCTTCGAACATCCGTATCACATTTTCATCGGTCATAATCTTTAATGCTTCCGGTGTTGAGGGAATGTTTGCGAGTCCACGTTTGGTTGCTTCAGCAATCCACTCTTCTCCGTAACTATTGCCTTCAAACCGGATACGTTTTGAGTCTTTAATATATTTCCTCAATACATTGTAAATGGCATCTTCTTTATTCGAACCTTTTTCGACGAGTTCATCCACCTCATTGCGGAAAGCTCTCAATTGTTCAGCCAATGCAAGGTTCAATGCAATCATCGGTTTGGCACAGTTGGCAGAAGAGCCTACTGCCCTGAATTCGAACTTGTTACCGGTAAATGCAAATGGCGATGTTCGGTTACGGTCGGTATTATCAAGAAAAATTTCTGGAATTTTTGGAATATTCAGCGAAAATTCTTCCTGTGCACCTTCACCCTGATCGGTATTAGTCTTACTTTTCTCAATTTCATCCAGCGTCTGGGATAATTGTGTGCCAATAAACACTGACATAATAGCCGGTGGCGCTTCGTGTGCCCCAAGCCGAAGATCATTACTGGCCGAAGCTACAACAGAACGAATTAGTGCAGAGTGCGAGTCAACCGCTTTAATAATATTTACAAGAAAAGTTAGAAACCGGAGATTGGCTTTTGGCGTCTTCCCTGGCGAAAGCAGATTTTCACCGGTATTGGTCATCAGCGACCAGTTATTATGCTTTCCTGAGCCATTCACACCCTGGTAAGGCTTCTCATGCAAAAGTAACGTGAGATGATGGCGTTTGGCAACTTTTTCGAGTATGTGCATAAGCAACTGGTTATGGTCGACAGCAACATTTGCTTCTTCGAAAACCGGTGCGCATTCGTACTGGCTCGGAGCGACTTCATTGTGACGCGTCTTAACAGGAATCCCAAGCAAATGAGCCTCATACTCGAATTCCCGCATAAAATCCATTACGCTTTCAGGAATCGTTCCAAAATAATGATCTGACAACTGCTGATCTTTTGCCGAAGCATGGCCGAAAAGAGTTCTTCCGCATAAAGCCATATCAGGCCTGGCATGATAAATAGCTGTATCCACGAGGAAATACTCCTGCTCCCACCCTAACGTGGCTATTACTTTTGATGTGGTACGGTCGAAGTATTTACAAACGGCTGTTGCTTCTTTATCCAGCGAATGCAAAGCTTTCAGCATTGGTGTTTTGTAGTCGAGTGCTTCGCCGGTGTAGGAAATAAAAATGGTTGGAATACACAACGTATCATCCATGATAAAAGCCGTAGATGTTGGATCCCAGGCTGTATATCCACGGGCTTCGAATGTATTACGGATTCCACCGCTTGGGAAACTCGATGCATCCGGTTCCTGCTGAATAAGTTCACCTGCACCAAAATGCTCGATGGCTTTTCCTTCAGAAGTAGGCGAAAGGAAAGAATCATGTTTTTCGGCAGTGGCACCTGTAAGCGGATGAAACCAATGTGTATAATGTGTTGCACCTTTCGAAATTGCCCATGATTTAATAGCGGTTGCAACCTGGTCAGCAATCCGCCGATCGATTTTCTCGCCTTTGTTGATCACATTTTGCAATTGCTGAAAAGCTTCTTTCGACAAATGCTGGCGCATAACTGCCTGGTTAAATGTATTCTCACCAAAATAGTCAGAAACTTTTCCATGCATTTCAATAGTACGCTTTGGACGTGAAATAGCTAATTCGAGGGCTTTAAAACGGATGTTCGACATTGTATTATTATTTAATTTTCTGATCACAAAATTACCCATTTATTCCGGCGGGAAAAGAGAAACCGGTTGTAATTCTTGATTATTTATTCAACAACTTATTTCCTGACCCGCAGAATCCATAGCCCGAAAAAAGTGTATAATCCATTGATAATCAAAAGTTCAAAACCGAATTTGTACCCACCCAAAAGTTGAACCGAAAAATCACTGAGCAGATAACAGAATATCGGGGAACTAATGGCAATATATGGAACCAATTTATCCTTCACCTTGTATCGGGTAAACAATCCGAAAGCATAAAGTCCAAGTAAAGGGCCATAAGTATATCCTGCAACTGTAAAAAGTTTATCAATCACAGCCCTGTCGTTTATGGCTCTGAAAAGCACAATTACCAACAAAAGCAGGAACGCAAAAGAAAGGTGAACCTTGTAACGCATTCGTTTTTTCTGTTCTTCATCCAGGTCTTTTCGTTTATTCAATCCCAGGAAATCAATAGTAAAAGAAGTCGTCAACGAAGTAAGTGCGCCGTCAGCACTAGGATAAGCTGCAGAAATTAAACCAACTATAAATACAAGTCCTGCTAGTGGTCCCAGGTATTTAATGGCAATCATCGGGAAAAGATCATCAGTACGGGTAGGCAACTCTATTCCATGTTTGGTTGAAAAAATATACAATACAGCTCCCAGGAACAGGAACATGAGGTTCACAAAAACAAGCACTATGCTGAATGAAAACATGTTCTTCTGAGCTTCACCAATATTGCGGCAGCTTAGGTTCTTCTGCATCATTTCCTGGTCAAGGCCTGTCATAACAATGGCAATGAAAGCTCCGCTGAGAATCTGCTTTAAATAAAATTGCTTGCTGTGCCAGTCGGTAACAACTATATTTGAATAATCGCTGTTCCACACAGTCGAAATCAAATGCTTGAAATCAAACTGTAAATCTTTACTTATCAAATAAATAGATAGCCCAACAGCCAGAAGCATAAAGGTAGTTTGTAAAGTATCCGTCCAAATAATAGTCTTTATCCCGCCTTTAAGCGTATAGAGGATTATGAGTGCAATAAAAATGCTGACAGTAACAATAAAAGGAATATGCCAGGCATCGAAAACAAATACTTGCAATACGTTAACAACCAAAAACATACGGAATGAAGCCCCAATAGTACGTGACAGCAGGAAGAAAAAGGCACCGGTTTTATAGGACCAGAACCCGAACCGTTGCTCAAGGTAGGAATAAATAGATGTAAGGTTAAGCCTGTAATACATTGGCATCAGAACCGTAGCAATAACGGTATAACCAATCAAGTAGCCAGCCACAACCAGCAAATAGCTGAATTGAGTCGCACCAACCCAACCAGGAACTGACATAAAGGTAACTCCAGATAAAGAAGCACCTATCATTCCATAAGCAACTACAAACCATGGCGATGCCTTGTTTCCAATAAAGAATGATTCGTTGTTAGCTTTTCTGGTAGTTATCCAGGTAACTGCAAAAAGCAATACAGTGTAGGCAAGGAAACTGATAAATATAAGAGTAGGTGTCAAATTAATATTTTTATATCCTTGTTATACAATTATTTGAGCGATGTTATCTAATCCTTTACCGGAAGATTTTCTTTTACGTATTCAGCTAATGAAACCAGGTCAGGAAAAGAAAAATCCAGAATTCCGCTACATTGAAATGCTAAATCTTTATCTCTCCCAATGAGAATCGTTACCATTCCGAGCCTGTGACCGAAAAGAATGTCAGAGTATGAATCCCCAGCCATTATACTCCGTTTAAAGTTGATGGATGGAAATTGTTTCCTGGCTTTTAAACCCATACCAATCGCCGGCTTCCGTGTAAAACTTCCCTTGTTTTTTAAATCCGGACTAAAAAATACTGCATCAATCCGGCCACCTGATTCACTAACTTTTTGAAGCATCTTTTCATGAACAAGTTTCAATTGAGCATTAGTCATTACACCACGTCCTATACCTTGTTGATTAGTAATAACAACGATTGGATCGAAAATTTTCGCGAAAATGTTAAGCGCCTCAATAACGCCGGGAATAAAGTCAAATTCATCGGGAAGTTTCACGTAGTCATCCTGAATGCGCTGATTGATAACGCCATCCCTATCAAGAAATAAAGCCCATCCCTGATCTATTGAATTTTTTTTACTCATATATTTCATGATGAATTAGAATGGGCTGGATGTTTCTGGAAATTTAGAGAATGCTAATTACTTGAAAGTAAGATTAAACAAAAGCTATTACTTCACAGATTTCAATCCTAGATTAATCTTTAAAAAGTTTTTCTTCAACTAGTTCGCAAATTATATGACCAAGCATAATATGAACTTCCTGGATGCGAGGTGTGTCAGTGGAAGGAATATTGAGTAAATAGGCAGACTTTTCTTTTAATTTTCCACCGCTCTCTCCTGTAAAACCTACAGTTATCATTCCTAATGTGTTGGCTTCATCAAAAGCCTTCGAAATATTGTTTGAATTTCCCGAGGTACTAAGACCAATCAAAATATCGTCTTTACTACCCATGCCAAGAACAAGCCGCGCAAAAACTTCGTCGAACCCATAATCATTTGCAACTGCAGTAATATAGGATGAGTTAACATGCAGTGCTTCAGCAAAAAGTGGATGCCGGTCGAAATAAAACCTTCCCGATAATTCGGCAGCGAGATGTTGCGCATCTGCCGCGCTGCCGCCATTTCCGCAAAAAAGAACTTTTCCTCCATTTTCATAGCAATGGATAATCTGATCTGCAACATTTTGAACAGTTTCGATCAATTCCGGATCATTTAAAACCTTTGTTTTTAAATCGATTGATGATTGTATGATTGATTTAATTTTTGATATCATATCAGATTTTTAAATTCTTTTAATAGATTTCAACTTTTTTATTATTTACACAGATCAACTATCGAATCGATCTGATTAAGCAGTATTTCCCAGCTAAACCGTTTTTTTTCACTAGCTGCATTTGCTGAGAATTCTGCTTCTTTTTTCTCATTGAAAAAACGCAGCAAAGCTTCACTTATTTCATTTACCTCAGGTGCAACCACAAAACCTACTTTACCGTCAGAAACCATTTCCGACAATCCACCCACATTAGTTGTCAGCATAGGTTTATCAAAATGATAGGCAATCTGGGTTACACCGCTCTGTGTCGCATCCTTGTAAGGCTGAGCAACAATATCAGAAGCGCAGAAATAATTTACTATATCGCTGTTCTCAATAAATTCGGTCCGTAAAACAATTTTTTCATTAAGACCCAAACTATCAATCATATCCAGATAAGGTTTCCCATCCACATAAAACTCACCGGCTATTAACAGTTTGAGTGGCAACTTCCTGAAACGCTCATCTGCAAAGGCTTTTATTAACAAATCAAGTCCTTTGTATTCACGGATAAAACCAAAAAAGAGGATGTAATTTGTGAATTCTTCGAGACCTAAATGCTTTTTTGCCAGGCTTTTTGAAATAGCAGATCCGAAATTATCATACAACGGATGTGGTGAAAATTTGCGTGGCCTATCCTTGTCGAATTTAGCGAGATCAGTTAAAACAGCCCTGGACATCACAATAAAACCGTCGCAACTCTTTACAAAATAACGAGTGAGGAATTTTCCACCCGGCATTTTCTCATGAGGAATAATATTGTCGGCGATTGCCACAACTTTACTCCTTTTATTGCTTCTGATAATCCGGGCTAATGTTCCAAGGCTTGGCGCCATAAAAGGCATCCAATACCTGATTACAACAACATCTGCCTTCAGTTTCTTTATTTCAAGCCCGACTTTGATCCAATTGAATGGATTCACAGAATTAACTGCAACTTTAATGTTCAGGTCCGAAGGTGCCGGATCAGTAGAATATTGAGTTTTACCCGGGAAAAGGAAGCCCGGATACTGCAGACTGAAAGTATAAATGGTAACTTCATCGCCACGCTCCTGGAAAGCCCTTGCCAATCGTTCATTGTAAGTCGACATCCCTCCTCCCCTGAATGGATAAGCAGTACCTATAATTACCACATTTCGTTTTTCCATCCCGGTGGATTACAATTTCAATATCAGTTCAATTTAGAAAAGTTCCTTTTCAATCAAATAATGATTCCGTTCAGGCGAATTGCGAGCAACCATTTCAGCCAGGAAACCCGTCATAAACAATTGAGTTCCTAAAACCATAGCCAGCAATCCAAAATAAAACAGCGGCCTGTCAGTCATCCTGTATTCGGCCAGGAAAAATTTAGCGTAAGCTAGCACACCTGCAATTACAAATCCAATGATGAAAAGCAACATTCCAAGCATACCAAACAAGTGCATTGGCTTTTTACCGAATTTTGAAACAAACATGATCGAAATCAGGTCGAGAGGCCCGTTAATAAAACGATTAGCACCGAATTTGGTAACACCGAATTTACGTTTGCGATGCTCAACCACCTTCTCCCCTATTTTTTTGAATCCGTTCCATTTTGCGATAACAGGAATATAGCGATGCATTTCACCATATACTTCAATACTTTTAACCACATCAACTTTGTAGGCTTTCAGCCCGCAGTTATGGTCGTGAAGTTTTACTCCCGACATCAGACTGGTCATGGAGTTATACAATTTTGAAGGTATGTTTTTTGTTAATGAAGGATCATGACGAACTTTTTTCCAACCCGAAACAAGGTCAAAACCTTGTTCCTTAATCATGGAATACAGTCCTGGAATTTCGTCCGGGCTATCCTGTAGGTCAGCATCCATGGTAATCACAACATCTCCGGCTGCCGTTTTAAAACCAGTATTGAGAGCGGCAGATTTTCCGTAATTCCTTCGGAATTTTATACCTTTTATCCTTGAATCACCTTGGTGTAATTGCTGAATTACCTTCCAGGAATTATCATAACTGCCATCATCAATCAGCAGTATTTCATAGGAGTACTTATTCTCATGCATAACTCTATCAATCCATTGACAGAGTTCTGGCAGTGATTCCTCCTCATTAAGTAAAGGTACTATTACGGAAATGTCCATTTATTCTACATCTTTGAACTGCCCATCAAATGATTTGTCTTCTTTTTTGACAAATGCAGCAGTTATTAGGGATAAAATTGCTCCAAAAAATGCACTGCTTAAAATAGCCATAGCAGACATTGCTATCGGGCTCATAAATTTTCTTGCTATTGCCAGTGCAGGTTCAATTTGATCTCCTGAAAGTCCTTTTTTAACCATATCGGCTTCTGCTTTATCCATCGATTGTTGTATAATTCTTTCAAGATAAGCATGATCAATGAAAGTCAGGAAAATGTATGAATAAATAGATGATATTACCGAAGCTATTAAAACAATTAAAAATCCCGAAAGAAATGCTTTCCCAAAAGAGATATATCCTCCTAATGATACATTTTTGTATTGCATTGTTCCATAAATAATTCCTGCAAGGAGGATGACAAAACTAAAGTACATAACCGGACTATTCATTTGAAGATCCAGAAGATAGGTAATTACAGAGAATACAATGGAAATGGCTGCAGTCAATAGACCATAGATCAATGAATTATTAAATAATGTGCGTGCTTTGGGTTCCATATTAATTGATGTTTAAGGGGTTTGAGACAGAGCAAAGATAAGAAACTTGGTTAAAAACCATGAAAAAACCATAAGATGTTTTTTTGAACACAAAAAGATGTACTTTTGCAGATGGGTAAGTCTTATACGACCAGCTCCTATTGAACTCCCCCAGGACAGGAATGTAGCAAGGGTAAATGGTTGAGCG
>CAIWMA010000253.1 GCA_903913645.1 uncultured Bacteroidales bacterium
ACTATAGGGCAGGGGATAATCTCTACCTGCATCTCAAGAAGGTCAACCATTTTTTTTTTATAATAGCCAGTTGCTGAAAGTCTTTTTCGCCAAAGTAAGCTTTTGTCGGGGTAACAATTTCAAAAAGTTTCTTTACCACTATTGCTACTCCTTTAAAATGACCTGGCCTGAACTTGCCTTCCATCACTTTATCGAGTTGGCCGAAATCGAATTCCGTTAAATCCGGCTTGGGATACATTTCTTCAGCTGTCGGTGCAAATACTAGGTTGCATCCGGTTCCTTCCAATTGTTGGATATCTGCCTCAAGGTTGCGAGGATATTTGGCCAGATCGTCAGGGTTATTGAACTGGATAGGGTTAACAAAAATGCTTACTACCACAAAATCGTTTGCGGATGCCGCCTGCTTTATAAGTTTGAAATGTCCTTCATGAAGCGCGCCCATGGTTGGAACAAATCCGATAGTTTTCCCTTCGGAAATCTGTTTTTGGATGGCATTCCGAGTTTCGGAAATGGTATGGGTAAGGTTGATCATTATTTAAAATTTGTTGGGATGGAAATATTTGAATTCTATTTTGAAAGAGACATAACATGTTACATCTGTACAAGGGGTAGATTCAAATATTTATTTATTGTTGTGAAAAATCGGATAAGTGTGTTTCGGAATTATTTGGATAAAATTTTCAGGATTTCTTTTTCAAGCAAATCTCCCGGCACCTCAATAATTCTTCCAAGTTCCGCCTTTTTACGATAAAAAATGAAGGTCGGAACAAGTTCTGCTTTTAAAGAATCCACATTGGTCCCGGGTGCCTTCTTTGAGTGGTCGACACAGATAAGTGTCAGGTTTTTATAATTAAAGTTGAGTTCGTCCATAATTTTATAAAACCTTGGAACCCAATCTTTACTATCGCTGCACCAGGTTGCCATTACGACGGTAACCTTAACACCTTTCAGCTTTGTGGCAAGCTGTTTCATAGTTGCTTCATCTGCTTTGTATATCGGGTATTCAGCTTTATAAACCGAATCAAAATTGCTGTTAACCATCGGAAAACCGTCGCGGTTGCAATAACCGATCAGCATTTCATTACCTTTTTTCTCATCAGCGGTTTTTTGATTCAGTTTCTGTGCAAAAGTCATTGCAGGAATAATTATAAAAGCAAGAAATAGCAGGTTTTTCATGATGGGAGATATTAAATTTGCAGTTAAGGATTAGCCTTTTTCACTGGCATTCCGTTCATTTAAATTTAAACGGCGTTTTAGAGCAACACTATATTGTTCCTGATGGCAAATTTTACCAGGTCGACTGTAGTTTTGAGTTCCAGCCTGGCCATAATATGATTTTTGTGGGACTCCACAGTGCGGATGCTGATAAAAAGTTTATCAGCAATTTCCTGGTTTGTCATGCCTTCGGCAAAAAGCTTCAGGACTTCTATTTCCCGTTTCGAAAGCAGGCTTTCGTTGTTTTCCTCTTCAGGGGAATCAGATTTTGCCTTTTTAATATAGCTCTTGAGGATTACGTTCGAAATACTTTCAGCAAAGAATTCTTCGCCACGGTGAATGGCATAGATGGCCTCAATCAACTCTTTACGTGAAGTGTTTTTTGGTAAATAGCCCCGTGCACCAGAATTAATGGCATTAAAGATGAATTCTTCGGAAGTATGCATCGAAAGAATAAGGATCCGTACTCCGGGGAAATCGTTGTGGAGTTTTTTGGTAATTTCGATGCCTGACATTCCGGGCAATGCAATATCAAGGACTGTGATGTCGGGTTGTGTTTTTTTGAGTAAATCGAACAAATCTTTAGCATCGGCTGCTTCACCGATAATTTCAAATCCGGGTTCTCCTGCCAGCAAATTGGCAATTCCTGTGCGTACAAGCTGGTGGTCATCCACCAAAATCAGTTTGATCTTTTCCATTTTCAGTGTCATAAGGTATTGAAACCTTTATTGTTGTACCAATGCCTGGCTGGCTGTTAACTATGAATTCACCATCCAGTAAATTGGTTCTTTCACGCATATTCTGCAAGCCATTCCGAAGAGCAAAACAAACAGGGTCAAATATAAAACCTTTTCCGTTGTCAGATACTTCTAAAGTAACTATATTATTTTCACGTGTAAGTTTCATATTTACCTGGGTCGCCCTGGCGTGTTTTGTGATGTTATTCAATGCTTCCTGTGCGATACGGTATAAGTATATCTGCGATTTTTTCGACATTCGGTCCAGTGAACCTTCATTTTCGAACGAAGCTTTAAAACCCGCCAGTGAACCTAATTCGGAACTCAGCGCTCTCAGAGTTGAAACTATCCCGAATTCGTTAAGAGCTGCAGGTAAGAGCGCATTGCAAACATGGCGCACTTCTTCAATCGTAATGTCGATCATGTTTTTGGCAGAGTCAATCCCGGCCCGCATCATCGAATAATTCTGCGTTTCAGCATTTTCGAGCTGCAACTTAACGGCAATCAGCGATTGACCAATACCATCGTGCAATTCGCGAGAAAGGCGGTTGCGCTCCTGGTCCTGTCCATCAATTACAGAGCGCAACCTGCGTAGCTTTTCGCGCTGCAGTTCGTCTTCCTGCTTCCTGATCTGTTGAAAAATACTGCTGAGAGTCTGATTAAGTTCTGCAAAAATGCCATTTCCCTTATTTTCAATTTTAATTGATGATCCTTTTTCAATATTCAGAAGATTATTCCGTAAACATTTAATGTGGCTGGCTGTTCGCATATTTAACAAAACGAGTATGGTAACCAGCACAAAAACCAAAGCAGTGCTAACACTTACACCCGTTTCCAAAACAATAATAGTCCATAGCGAGAGCGAAATTAACAATGGAGGTAAAACAAAATTGAAGTAAAGCTGTTTCATAAAACGGATTTCATTATTCAAGGCTTTTTGCCTGGCGTCAAAATTAGTGAGAAAATAAATATCTGCAAATAAACACCTAAGTTTGATTTTCATTAGATTTGCATACTGAATAATTAAAATGAAATAAAAAAAGAATATGTCGCAAACAGGAATTTTTTTTGGTGGTAAAGATAACGGCAGTACAGCAAAAGTGGCTCGTAAAATACAGGAATTGCTTGGTGATCAGGCTACTGTTCATAATGTGGCCAGTGCTGCAAAACATGATGTTGAAAAATACGATTTCCTTATTTTAGGAACAGCAGCGTGGGGTATAGGCGAGATGCATTCGGATTGGGAACGGTTTATCGACAAATTAGTTGAATCGGACCTTGCCACAAAAAAAATTGCATTATTTGGCCTGGGCGACCAGAAAGTATATCCGGAAAGTTTTGTTGATGGAATGGGGACGATTTTCTGCCGTTTGCCGCATAAGGAAAACGTAGTGGGTTATACTTCTACACGGGGATATAATTTCTATTACTCAACCGCCGAAAAAGAAGGCAAATTTGTTGGCCTGGCTATTGATGATGACACACAGAAAGAGTTTACTGAAGAACGAATTACTGACTGGGTGAAAAAAATTAAAGAGGAAGCCGGCATTTAGCCCTGATGTTCTTTCTGTAATAGTAAGATTTTAGTTCATATTTTCCCATCAATTGAGCATTAGTGCTCAATTGATGGTTTTTTTTTGATTTTTTAACTATAATACTATACGCTTCGCTTTGAATTGATGTGTAAATCTATATGTGATTATAAATGAAGGATATACCATAGTTTTATTTTGAACTCATAGCACTTTTTATTTTGCTTTTTGTTGCAGAAATGCAATAAATCAACTTTGTGAGTCGTTTTTAAATGCAAATAGATTGATATATGTCACTAATTGAATTGTTTTCATTCATAACATAAAAAAAAATACTCTAAATGTTTTTTGCTTTCAAAAAATATACAATTTTGCACTGTAATTCAGAACAAGAGAATGAGATACCTTCAATTGACTAAATCTTCGCTGCGCAAAATCATCCTTGTAGGGTGGGCTGTTGCTG
>CAIWMA010000254.1 GCA_903913645.1 uncultured Bacteroidales bacterium
ATGACACTTTAGAAAAATATTTGAAAATTTTAATTATTTATATCACTGTATATCTGCGTATTACAAATTATCTGCTGAATTATAAGTTATATTACTGTATATGCAGTTGCATTACTGCATTTACAGTTGTATATTTGCAGTGAAATAATATTCAGTTTATCAAAGTTCTCCGTTTATGAAAAAGCTAACTACTGCCGAAGAAGATGTAATGCAAATTTTGTGGCGGCTCGAAAAGGGGTTCGTTAAAGATCTACTCGAACAGTTTCCAGATCCGAAACCACCTTATACTACAGTATTATCAGTTATCCGGGTTTTGGAGAAAAAAGAGTTTGTAAGCCACACCCAGTATGGAAATACGTACGAATATTTCGCGCTTGTTACCAAAGATGAATATGCCGGCGAATATTTCAATCATTTCCTTTCGGGATATTTCAATAACTCATTCCCGAAAATGGCAGCATTTTTCGCCCAGGAAAATAACCTGAGCATGAATGAACTTGAGGAAATCATTCGCCTAACTGAGAAGGAACTTAACCAACCTAATACCGAAAACAATGGATAATGTAGTTGAATACCTAATAAAGTCAGGCATAGCACTCAGTGTTTTCTACCTGTTTTACTGGCTGCTGATGCGCAAATCAACACATTTTGGACTTAACCGATTAACCCTGGCAACTTCGTTGATTGCTTCGCTGGTCTTGCCTTTAATCAAAATCAAACTCACACCTGAAGTGGTGGCTGCCAATATTCCTGTTATGAGCATTGATTTAAAAGATGTTGTTCAGATTGTGAGCAAACCTGAACCGTTTTGGGGAGTGCGCGAGATTGTACTGTTAATCTATTTCACAGGACTTGCCATAACACTTTTCAGGCTTGTTTATCAGTCCATGTACATTCATGTAATTTCAAAAATGTCGCGGACAATCATTAAAGGTAAGCATACCATAGTTTTGGTTGAGAAAGAGATTACGCCATTTGCATATTTCAGCAAAATCTTTATTCCGGCTTCAAAAATGGAAGAAACTTCATTTGAAAGTATACTGGCGCACGAAAAATCACATCTGAGCCAATATCATTTTGTTGATCTTTTCCTGATAGAAATTGTAACCATCGTTCAATGGTTTAATCCAATCGTTTGGCTTTACGAACGATCGCTTAAGGAAGTGCATGAATATATGGCCGATGATGAAGTATTAAAACAAGGAGTATCGAAAGGGAATTACCAGGCATTACTCGTGAACCAGGCTTTAGGAGGTCCGGTGTTTACCATATCTCACCAATTTAATCAATCACTTATCTTAAAACGTATCGTCATGATGACAAAAATGAAATCACCACAACTGGCAAAGATTAAAGTGCTGCTTTTTATTCCTTTGACTGCCATTTTACTGATGGCTTTTTCGAACCCGGAACCATTGATAAATCCGGTAGTTAAAAAAGTAGAAGCCCTTACACAGCGCATGAATGATGCTAACTTATTGCCGGAAAATTCAGCAAACCAGAATTCTATGGTCGCAGAGAAAGGAACAATAACTATTAAAGGGAAAGTGATTGAAGGATCAACATCTAAACCGATTAAAGGAGTCAATATTATTGTACGGGGCACAACTACCGGGACAATTTCAGATGAAAATGGTGCTTTTGAAATAAAAGCATCCGGATCGAGCCTATTTCTTGCGTTTTCTCATATAAGCTATACCACAACAATTGTCGAATACAAGTCGGATAACATGGCAGCCATAATTAAAATGGATAAAGGGACTCACGATTTAAATGCTATTACTATTAATACTCCCGGAGACAGTAAAGGAATGGAAATTAAACCCTTTCCTTATGTTCTGGTTGACGGAGTGGCTGTAAATGAAGAAACATTCAAAGCCCTGGACCCAAATAAGATTGCAGCAGTGAATGTACTGAAAAATGAAACTGCTACTGCCGCATATGGAGAGAAAGGGAAAAACGGTGTTATCCTGGTTGTAACCAAAAAGGAAAACAGCAATGAAGAATCTAAAGTAAATGTGAATCAAAATAGCGAAGCTAAGCCGGTTTTTACTGTTGTTGAAGCAATGCCATTATTCCCGGGTGGCGAACCAGAACGTGTAAAATTCTTCTCTGACAATCTAAGAGTTCCTGCTGAAAGTATTGAAGGTACTGTATACGTGAGTTTTATAGTGAAATCCGATGGATCAATAGCAAATACTAAAATACTTCGCGGGCTTGGGAAAAGCTATGACGAAGAAGTTTTAAGAGTTATAAACCTGATGCCAAAGTGGTTCCCCGGAACACAAAACGGACAAGCTGTTGATGTGCTTTTTAATTTACCTATAAAATTTGCAAAGAAATAAATAGCTCTCTGATAAAACACAAACAGGGGCCGGATTATTTCCTTCCCCTGTTCTTTTTATTTTGAGATATTCTTAAAGACTGTGTAAATTTACAACTGCATAATTATTAAGCCTGTACAAGTCGGAAGACAGAAGTGCGAAGACGGAAGAGTGGCGGGTAAG
>CAIWMA010000255.1 GCA_903913645.1 uncultured Bacteroidales bacterium
CCGCTTGAAAACTACCGGTTCAATTTAGAGGTTCCTGAATCCATAAACATACCCGCATATTGCCCCGATCTCAGGCGCTACAATAAATATATCAATTCGTTTGGCGAAGAAAAGCGCGGTGGCATGAATAGCTTCGTATTCTCCTTTGACAAGCCTGTCCCGAAACTTGCTTACAACTTCGGATTTAATGTCATAACGATGATAATACAACCTGACTTTCCTGCCGCGTTGGCAGGAAAGATCGTCATCGGACGTGCCTGGATCTCCGGAAAAGGGGTTGCCGAGATCCCTATGGAGTTTAAAATAAAGGTGCTACCGGAGCTCAACGGGCGTCAACCAAAAACAATTCCAATAGCTACATGGGCATCGTTTCGTGATATATGTTACGCAACGAAGGAAATCGAAACAATGCCGGGTACATGGCGTAATGCCGGGTTTACTATGATAGGGGATGAAATGAATATTGCTTCAACTTTTGAAGCAACACTTGATAACGCAACCAACTTTACTTCTACCCTCAAGAGAAACAATCTTAAAACGGCGCTTCAGTCATTTGTTAACGATGGGAATCAATACGCCAGTGAAAGTGACAAGGCAAACCCGACTTCCACGCTTGTAAGGCTCTCAAGCGTTAAATCTGGCTGGCAAAAGCCGCTTTGTCCTTTATACTATATGGCATCTCGCGATATCGAAGAACGGCTCATGAAAATTACATTGAATTTTGATTGTGTTATTGATGATATGGAAAGGGGTATAGGATCATCGTGTCTCTGCCCGCGCTGCCGGGAATATTTCGCGAAAGAGAACAAGCTCGGGGATGTGCCCGATGAGAAAACAATTCTCGCAAAATACAAACCGTTATGGATCCGGCATCAGGTGTTGATGAATCGAAAAGTGTTCGATTATTTCGTTGCAACCGCCAGAAAGGCGAAACCGGAGATACGCTCCGCCGTGTATAGCGGTTATGCTACCACCCCGCCGGAACAATACGGCATGGACTGGCGGCTTTACAAAGATGTTGATTTTCTCATTGCGGGTTATGATGAAAATAAGGCGACAATAATGATGACGCGCAATGAAATGGGTGGACGAAAGATCTGTCCGGGACTCATTTTAGACACAGGAATAGGCGAACGTACTTATGTCGACCAGAACATGATTGCACGACTCTGGAAACTGCTGATTGCCGGCGGCTTTGGCGGCGTGCATATTTGGGATTGGCTGGAGCTTGACGGTCGCGGACTCCATTCGATAGCAAAATTTTCGCGAGGCGTAGCCGAATTTGAAAACATTCTCGATGAAAAAAATCAAATACCGTTCGACGGATTGATTGTGGCCGGGCGTGACTGCAGCGACTACGTGTACAACAAAGGCAGCGAGTATCTCTATGTGGCGATCAACGATAGCATTTCTCCGCGGACAGTGAAAATAAAGATGCCGAAGGGTATTTCCGTGACAGCAAAAGTGCAGGAGTTCTCGACAGGCACGCAATTCACCGGCAAGAATGAATACGACATAGTGGTGCCGCCAAATGACGTAATGCTTCTGCTCATTTCAGAATAGAGAAAAATATGCCGAGCAAAGGAATCAGTTATCTTAACGGAAAAGTTAACAACGGAATAGTGAATCTTTACTGGTATAAAACGACTTCTCTATTTGAGAAAAATGAGCAGGAGGAGTTCAAGGAGTTTTCCGTATACCGGAAATGTCTGGATGATTTTACATTCGGTTCGGATTATGAAGAATTCTTTTGCGGGATGCTGCCTGAATCGTCCGACTTGATTTATTGCGGACCTGTGGAATGTTTAAATAATCGAAAATATCTTTTTCAGGACAAACAGGTGGTCTGTGGTTACATTCTGAATTCGGCACAATACGAAAAAACGTTAGCGCAGCAAAATATGAAAGCAGTATTGTTTCATCAGTTGCGCAACAGCGGATTCGGCGGAGTCATTGTCTGGATGTGGCGTGAAATGGATGGTC
>CAIWMA010000256.1 GCA_903913645.1 uncultured Bacteroidales bacterium
CACATTTTTTGGTATTGAATACAATGGCGAGTATGTAGGCAATATTTCCCTGGTTCCCGGGCAGGATGTGTATCGCAAGTCGGCTGAGATAGGCTACTTCATCGGCGAACCCTACTGGAACAAAGGAATTGTAACTGCGGCAGTAAACCTGATTTCGGTGTACGGATTTAATCAATTGGGAATTATCCGTATACACACCGGAGTTTTTGAATACAATACAGCTTCGATGCGGGTACTGGAAAAATGCGGATTCACTAAAGATTGTGTTTTCAGAAAATCAGTATTTAAACAAGGCAAGTTATGGGATGAGGTTCGGTATTCGAAGATCAGCCCGGAGTTTGAAAGTCAGCAGGATTAAGACGTTCCAATGTTAAAATATCTTCGGCATTCTGGCGGGGTTTAGGCATACTATTAAACAATTCCCCTATTTTGTTACATTCTACTTTCCATTTTCCATTTCTCCTAATTCCCACATTTTCCGTATCTTTGCCACGGTGACAACCTGTTCTATCGTATCCCGGCTTGTCCGCGGGTAAGGAAAGTCAGGACAACACAGAGCGCCATACTTCCTAACGGGAAGGTCCTGCGGCTGAACACCGAGGGAACAGCAAGTGCCACAGAGAATATACCGCCCCTGTTTACCGGGGTAAGGGTGAAAACGCGGGGTAAGAGCCCACGCCAGTGTGTAGCGATACACCTGAGGGTAAACCTTATGGGTTGAAAGACCAAATATACCGGGAGTAGCACCGCGAAAGCGGTTGCTGAAAGGGCTGCTCGCCCGATGCCCGGGGGGTAGGTCGTTAGAGGCCGTCAGTGATGGCGGTCCCAGATAAATGATAGAAGCCAGAGGGTCGGCAACAGGCTCAATGGAACAGAATCCTGCTTACAGGGTTGTCACCTGAGTGTTGCATTTTGGGATGTGGGATGTCTGATGTTGGATATGGGATGTTTAAGGTGGGAATTGAAATCTTTGAATTCTTATTTTGAAAAATCGACCTGGGATTTGGATTTTGAAATTTTGTTTTTATTATTTTTAACCGAATTTATTGGATTTACGTAACATTCCTGAAGTATATTTGTTATTTAAAAAACATCTGTCATGAATCGTATAATCGCTATTCTATTTATCCTCCAGTTATTTTGTATTAACAGCTTCGCCCAGCAAATTCCAAATAACAGTTTTGAGACCTGGTCGGGCGGCGAGCCGATTAACTGGAAAACCACCAACACCATCCTTGGGATTAATTTTAATACGGTCGCAAAAGATCTAGCCGATCCGCAGCAGGGCATAGCTTCAGCAAAACTTACGGCAGTATCAAAAACAATTTTCCTTATTGGCACGTATAAAATCCCTGGTGTAATTACCCTTGGCAAACTCAATGCCGATCTTCTGAAACAAACTTACTCATTGACAGGTGGCACTCCTTTTACCGGTAGACCGTTGAAACTTTCAGGCTATTTCAAGTATCAGCCTGTAAACAACGACACCTGTATTTTCGGTATGGGGCTTTTTAAATGGAATAATGGAAAGCAGGATACTCTAGGCTTTGCAGCGATGGATACCATGGGAACATTTAATTCCTGGACTCATTTCGAAATCCCGGTTCATTATATCGCACTGGGAGACCCGGATACCCTGAATATAGTAATCCTGAATTCCAATCCTTTGGGTGTAGTTGATCATACCGGCACTAATTTATGGGTTGATAACCTTTCGCTGGAATATGGAACCGTAGGCATAGAAGGCGTTACTTTTAACAAAAAATTAAGCATCTATGCCGAACCAAATGCCAGGCAACTGATCCTTGAATCGTCATTTGATAAAATGGAAATTTTGGATATCAGTTTGTTCAACATGTCGGGAATCGAAATCAAGCAATGGAAACGGGCCATGCTACATTCTACTGAGCGCCTTGATGTAAATACCCTGTCACCTGGAACGTATGTGATTCGCATTACGTCAGGTAATAGCCTGATCGATACCCGAAAGATTACTATTATGAATTAATTTATTGTAATCAATTATCCTCCTTTGAAGGTATTTTATCTGCAGATTACTCACATTAGAACTGCTGAAATCAACTTTAGGATTTGCAATTTGTTCTAAGCATTAAAATTTTCATCAGTGAAACTCTGCGAGGCAATCTCACCGAAAGCAATTTGCTCAATCTGAGGCATATCTTTGTTTTCCTATTCTTTAAAAGAACTGCATATTTACAAAATTTCAACAATTCGGGTTCCCAAATCTTCTTAACCATATACTATACTTCATGCATCAGCGTTAAGTTTTCAAATCACAACTGTTAATAAGTTAACTCTCCCCTACTCTTCCCTCCTCTCTTAATGCAGTACCTTTAATCCTGATTTTCAGCGTTTAGATATGAATATAATCCGAATTTTAACCCTCTCATTTTGTGTTTTGTTCACAAGTTTGAGTATACAGGTATCAGCACAAAAAACCAGCATTTACAACAACCCGCAAGCCACTTACGATCAGGCCATTGATCTTTTTTCCAAGGCCAAATACGGTTCAGCACAGGTGTTTTTCGACGAACTGGCCCTGGGTGAAAAATCTAATATACAGGCAGGTTCCGAATATTATGCTGCCGTGTGCGCGGCACAGCTTTTTCATCCTGATGCAACAGCTCGCTTTGAAAAATTTATTGAAACGTATCCCCAGAATGCACAGGCAAACGATGCCAACTTTGAACTTGGGAAGCTACAATTGACGAACAAAGAGTACAAAAAGGCGCTCGAAACTTTTGACAAAGTAGACAGATACGAATTATCTGAGGATCAACAAAATGAATTCACCTTTAAAACGGGATACGCCTATTTCAAGACGGATAACCTGAAAAAAGCCCGCGAAAATTTTGCCTTGCTTACCGAAAAACCTAATAAATACAACATACCTGCCAATTATTACTACGGTCATATCGCCTATTCGGAAAAGAATTACGAAACCGCGATGAAGCATTTTGAACGCGTATCAACCGACGAAACTTTCCGCGACGTGGTGAATTACTATATTGTCCAGATATATGCTTTGCAAGGTCGCTACGAAGAGTTGCTGGCAAAATCGCTGCCCCTTCTTGAGCTTGGAAGCGATAAAAAAACCGCTGAAATTGCCCGACTAACGGCCGACGCATACTTCCACCAGAAGGAATACAAAACTTCGCTCAAATATTTTAACCAGTACCTCGATTCTAAGCCGACTAACATTTCGCCTGTAGATAATTATGAAATTGCTTTTGCCAATTACAAAAATGGCAATTATACGCAAGCTATCAAATATTTCCAGGCGGTTGCAACCAGCCAGGATTCGCTTTCGCAAAATGCATATTATCACCTGGGTGACTGCTACATTAAAACCAACCAGAAACGGTTTGCATTCAATGCATTTAATTCAGCTTTCAAAATCAAAACGGATCCGGCTTTAACCGAAGAAGCACTCTTTAATTATGCAAAATTAGCAGTAGAACTTTCATACAACCCATACAATGAAGCGGTTATAGCGTTGCAGGAATACCTGAACAAATATCCTGAATCAGCCCGCCGCGATGAATTGTACGGCTACCTGGCCGATTTATATCTTTTGACAAAAAACTATAAGAATGCACTAACGAGTATACAGCATATTAAAAAACGCAGCACCAGGCTTGATGCTGCTTTCCAGAAAATTGCGTACTACCGGGGCGTTGAGCTATTCAATGAAACAGATTACGAAGGAGCCATACTGCTTTTTGCGCAGGCACGTGAACTCACATCCGACAATTCGATAAAAGCGTTATCTTCTTATTGGTCGGGTGAATCATATTACCGGACAGCTAATTGGGATAAAGCGGTTGAATCCTTTAATAAATTCCAGGTAACGCCCGGTGCCATGAGTCAGCCATTGTTCAGCACTGCAAACTATAATATCGGATATTGTTACTTTAAAAAGAAAGACTATCCGAAAGCCGCAACTGGTTTCCGCAAATATCTTTCCGACAAAAAAACAGATGTAAAAATGGCAGCCGATGCCAACCTCCGCCTTGGCGATTGCTATTTTATGACAAAGGACTACTCAACTGCTGTAGAATATTATCTGAAAGCTTCCGCAGCAAAAGTTAACGATGCCGATTATGCACTTTATCAGGCAGGTATCAGTTATGGCGTGCAGGGCGACATGGAGAATAAAATTACTACGCTCCGCAAAATGCTAACTTCTTATAGCAAATCCAATTACACAGATGATGCACTTTATGAAATTGGACTCACATATAATGTATTGAACCGTGATAATGATGCGCTCACGTATTTCCAGCGGGTAGTGAAAGAATTCCCGAACAGCACTTACGTTAAAAAATCCCTGCTCAAAACCGGACTGATATACTTTAACCAAAACCGTGACCAGGAAGCACTAACTACCTTGAAACGTGTTGCCAAAGATTATCCGGGCACGCCAGAGTCGAAAGAGGCATTAAGCAGCGTCAAAAGCATCTATGTGGAAATGAACCAGGTAGATGAATATGTCGATTTCACAAAAGAAGTGCCACAGGCAGATATTTCACGTTCCGAACAGGACTCGCTGACCTATATTGCTGCCGAGAATCAATATATGAATGGCAACTGCGATAAAGCAAATGATGGTTTTACCAAGTATATCAGCAAGTTCCCTGAAGGCTCATTTATACTGGAAGCAAATTTCTACAAAGCCGAATGCGATTTCCGCGCCCAGCGTTTCGACAATGCCCTGAAGAATTATGAATTCATCCTCGGTCAGCAACGCTCACGATTTACTGCCAATGCAGCAGCCAGAACCGCACAAATCCATCATGTACGAAATGATTATGAAGCAGCGCTCGAAAGCTACATCAGGCTGGAAGAAACAGCCGATCAGCCTGGGATGATAATGAACGCTTTAGCTGGACAAATGCAGTGCAACTATGCGCTGAAACGATACGGGCTGGCCATACAATCAGCACAAAAATTGCTGACCGTCGAAAAACTGACCGAAAACCTGGCTGCAGAAGCCCATATTACCATTGCCCGATCGGCTTATGCATTAACCAATACAGAACTTGCCCGCAAGGAATTTGAAGAAACCGCGAAACTTTCGAAAAACGAAATGGCTGCCGAAGCAAAATATATGCTGGCTCAGCTTGAGTTCGAAAATGCAGAATACGATAAATGTGAAAAATCAGTTTTTGCCTTATCCGAAAACTATGCTTCTTACGATTATTGGGTGGCAAAAGGATTTCTTCTGCTTTCGGATGTTTATGTAAAAAAAGGAAACACATTCCAGGCAAAATCAACATTACAGAGTATTATCGACAATTATGCGGGTAAAGACCTGGTAGAAATTGCGAAAGAGAAACTTGCAGCCATAAGTGAAACCAAATAGATCAGAAAGAGTAAGAATATCAGTTGAAAGATGTTTACAACATTAATTTTCAAAAGCTTATGACAATGTTAAAATATAAAATCTCAATAATAACTTTGGTGTTTTTCTTTACAATGGCAGTTTTACCGTCTGCGATTGCACAGGTAAAAACCTACAATGAAGAAATCACAGTAGTTGCGCCATTCGATCCTATTATTCCCGACGCATTTAAAATCAGCAGCAACCCTGCCATCGACGATTCCATCACTAAAGTTCCGGTAATGAATTATAGCATTACAACAAGGATGGCTGATGTTAAGCCTGTTATTGATCCGTTACCTGCTGTAAAACTCGTAGCAGAACCGGTAAGTAAGTTATACCGGAATTATATCCGTGCCGGTGCAGGAAATTATTCAGCCCTTTATGGAGAATTATTTATGAGTTCGCTGCGCTCGAAGCAATATCTTACTTCGGTACATCTCAAACACCAGTCGGCAGCAGGCGATATAAAAGATTACGGCCTGCCAGCTAACAGCCGGGATGAAGCCGACATTACAGCCACCAAATATTTCGACAGTCATACATTAACCGGCAAAGCTTTTTATTACCGTGACGGACTTCACCTTTATGGGTACAAGCCAGCCGATTATCCCGATACTACAATCACGAAAGATGATGTGAAGCAACGCTATTATACTGCCGGTGCTTCAGTTGCATTCGGCAGCAATTACAAGGATAAAGATAAACTGAACCATACTTTCGGTTTATCGTATTATCACATGGCCGGTTTGTACGAAAACAAGGAAAACAATGTGAATTTCACAACTTCATTCGATAAACGTTATGATCTGCTAAAACTTGGTACAGAGCAGACACTTGGGATTATAGGAGGCTATAATTTCCTGAACCAATCCGATTCACTGGGAAAAACAAACAGCGGAATTCTTTTAATAAATCCATTTATAAAAGCTGAAGTAAATGAATACAGCTTTATGGTCGGGTTCAAACTGGACATTGCCACCGGTGCAGCTACTAAAGCACGCTTTTATCCCGTTGCCGAAGCACGCCTTGAACTTATACCGGATGCGCTTAAGCTGTATGCCGGCTTCACTGGAAACATGGAACGCGCATCGCTGAAAAGCATAACAGAACAGAATTTATATATAAGTTCGGCAATTCCTTTGAATTATGAATATGAAAAATTCAAGATCTATGGTGGTTTCCAGAGTAATATCAGCCGTAGCTTCAATTTCAACGGAAGCATAACCAGTAGTACATACGAGAATTACCCCTTGTTTGTTACTGATACCAGTGCCTATCTTCTTAACAGTTTCACCCTGCTATACGATAATATCAGTGCCGTTAAACTCAAAGCAGAACTTGAATTTGTAAAGGCAGCTCATCTGCGTCTAGGGCTCAATGGAACATACACGCATTACAAAAAAGGTCATCAGGAATATGCCTGGTACAAACCGGCTTATGAACTGGAATTCACCGGCAGGTATGATATTCAGAATAAAATTGTGATTACTGCAAAAGCAGTTATTAACGGGCCGGTATGGGCATCGGTTCCTTCAGTAGATCCGCTTTATGATGGCTTAGGCAAACCAACTTATATATTAACTGCCGAAAAACTAAAAGGCTGGACTGATATTAACCTGGGCGCCGAATACAGATTTACAAAAGCGCTCTCATTCTGGATCAACTTCAACAACCTGACAAACAACAAGTATTACCGATGGAATAATTACAAATCCTATGGTATAAACCTGCTGGGCGGGGTTAGTTATTCGTTTTAATGGGGGAAAAGTTATAAGTTATGAGTTATAAGTTTATGGTTAGGCGATTCTGTGTTTCAGCACCAGAATTTAAGTGATATGAATAAAATGAGTTCCCTATTAACGTATATCAATTAACGATTAACTATTCTCTATAAACGATTAACTATTTTCTATTAACGATTAACCATTTTCCATTAACGATTTTCTATTAACCATTTTCTATTAACTATTTCCCACTTCCCCCTAATCAATCATCACTTCTTCAGTAACAAAAGTTCTGGGTGTAACAACAACCTTTGTTTTCCAGTTTCCTTTTAAATAATACAGGTATGAGAGCGACATGCCAATAAACCAGGCTACAGGAATTGACCACCAGATTCCATCTACACCAAAATATCGAGAGAGTATCCAGGCTGCCGGAATGCGTATCACCCACAGTGCGAAAAGTGTTATAAACATGGGGATAAGTGTATCCCCAGCTCCGCGCATTACTCCACCTATAACAAACATGGCTGAGAAAAAGATATAAAAAGAGCTGACAATTACAAGATACTCTGCACCTATAGCAATAACAGAGACATCATCGGTAAAAAGATGCATCAATTGTTGCCGGAAAACAATTACGAAAAGGCTGGTCAGCAGGGCGAGTACCCCCGACATCATAAAAGTTGCTTTAAAACCTTGCCTGACCCTTTCCGGTTTATTTGCACCCAGGTTCTGTCCAACAAAAGTAGAAAGTGCTGCACCAAAATTCATGGCTGGCATCCCGGCAAGCGAGTCTAAACGCATCGCCACACTATAAGCAGCAATAGCATCCGTTCCGAAACCATTTACAATTCGTGTTACTGCCAGCATTCCCATCGAAACAAAGGTTTGCTGTAGCCCTGTAGGCAGTCCGATCATAATACTTTTACGGAAGATAGCCCGGTCGAAAACAAGTTTAAGGCTGTTAAGCTTCACAATCTCATGAGTACGATTCAGGTAAATAATGCCCGTAAAAAAAGCTCCTGCCTGTGCGATAACCGTTGCCCAGGCAGATCCGGCTACTCCCCACTTGAAAACGGCCACAAACAGCCAAACAAGAATAACATTCATCACCGTGGAGAATACAAGAAAGTAAAGTGGAGTTTTAGAATCGCCTAATCCCCGAAGTACAGAACTGGTGCCATTAAACCCAAAAAAGAATATCGTTCCTGTTAAATACACATTGAAATAAGTAATTGCTTGCGGCATAACATCCTCAGGAAGATTTATGAGTCTGAAAATCGGGCCACTCAACGATATCCCCAATATGGTAACAGTAATGGAAGCAAAGAAGAGGAAAACGTACATGGTTTCGATGGAGCGCTTTACCATTTTAATATCCTTTGCACCGAAATACTGGGAAATAATTATAGTTGTGCCCATAGCCACACCTACCACGAATGAAATCATCATGAAAATGAGAGGAAACGATGCTCCGACTGCTGCAAGTGCCTGTTTTCCAATATAACGACCAACAATTATACTGTCGACAACATTGTAAAGTTGCTGAAACACATTTCCAATAAGCATTGGAATGGCAAATTTAAAAATGAGGCTTGCGCTGTTGCCTTCAGTAAGATTTTTCATCAAAAGGAATCGTATTGGTAACTTAAAGTGTAATTGTAATTTGAAAATGAATTATTTAACCTCAATAGTAAATCGCCAAAGTTAAATCCATACGTACTAATTATTTATCCTGTAATATATTTATTTACAAATATCCATCAACACCCTGAATATCAGTATATAATTCAATAATTAAACTGTCAAGGGGGTATCAACCAGGAAACTGGTATTCGATAAAAAGTCTGAGCAGATACAATGTTTTATGAAAGCAAATCTGTTTTCATCTGCTCCACCATCAGGAGGATTTTCTTCTCCGCATTATTAATCAGATCGGGAAGTTTTTCCTTACTATCACTTTCCTTTGCCAAATCTTCAATCATCTGAAACGTTTGCTGCAGTCCCGCCGCACCGAAAAATGAAAAATGCGGTTTAAGTTTATGTGCCTGTTGCCTAACGCTTTCCATTTCATCCGATTCAAAAGCCTTTTTAATAGATGCTATTGAGCCTGGAGTATTACTAACAAACATTTCAACAATAGAGCGCACAAAATCAGGATCATCAGCCTCAAACATATCCAGGGAATAGAGTTTGCCTTTCGGTGTACCATTTTCCTGTTTTGTTTCAGAAAATGATGAAACTGAATCCGAATCACACTGTATAAACTTCGATAATTTGGATTTGAGTTCCCGCTTGGTTATTGGCTTTTGCAAATAATCATCAAATCCGGCAGAATTTACAATGTTGATAATATTATCGTCGTTATGAGCAGTGAGAGCAATAATAACATGGTTTATTCCGGTAAGTTCCTGGCGTTGCCTGAGAAGAATTGTGGCCTCATGTCCGGTAATTCCCGGCATCTCGATATCCATTAAAATAATACTGCATTCCAGTTCATCTAACCTGGAGATCAGCTTGTCTGCACTGTCAAGGCATAAACAATCATACCCGATTTGTTTTAAATATTTAGAAAATAGAAGTCGGTCAGAGTCAGAATCTTCGACTAGTATTATCGTACGGTTAACGATCATCAGTCAGTACTATTATTAAGCTGAACAAAAGTAACAACTATTTCATTATGAAATACATCAGATTCTAAAAATCTCCATTCTCATTCTGTATCAAGGCTTTCGTCGATAGCAGTCCGCAGGCTGCATCAATATCAAGTCCCCGTGAAGCCCTAATAGTGGTTATAATTCCTTTCTCATTAAGAGCACGTTGAAATTCGAGCAAACGCTCTTCGTTGGTAGGGGGAAGCGGGACATTAGGCACCGGGTGAAAACGGATCAGGTTTATCCTGCAACGTGTTTTATTCAACAAACGAGCCAGCTCTTTTACATGCTTCTGCGTATCATTTAATTCGCCAAATACGATGTATTCAATTGAAACCCGCCTGTATTTACCCAGGTCGGCACGGTTAATAGTTTCTATAACTTCCTTTATAGGATACACATGCTGTATCGGCATAAACCGCCGCCGCTCCTCGTCGAATGGCGAATGCATACTTACGGCAAGGTTACACTTGCTTTCGCGCAGGAACACTTCCATGGCAGGAACAATTCCGATGGTGGAAACCGTAACTTTACGCATGCTTAGTTCAAAACCATACGCTGAAGTTAATATCTCCTGCGCTTTCATTACAGCTTCCGCATTATCGAATGGTTCGCCCATCCCCATAAAAACGATATTGGTGATCTGATCCCTTTCCGGCAAACTGCGCAACTGGTTGAGGATCTGACCTGCCGATAATTGTGCCTGGAATCCCTGCCGGCCAGTGGCACAAAACAAACAACCCATTTTGCATCCAACCTGGGAGGATACGCAGAGCGTGTTACGCCTTTCGTCAGGAATAAATGCTGTTTCTATAAACTTATGTCTGCTCACCGGGTACAAATACTTTTTCGTACCATCCGTTGATTGCTGAACTTTCACCGGAGCAACAACACCCAGGTCATAATTCTCTGCGAGAAGAGAGCGCACTTTCTTCGAAATATTCGTCATTTCATCGTACGACTGAATATTCGTTTTATAAAGCCAATATGCAATTTGGGCAGCAACAAAAGCCGGCAGTTCGAGCTTGCCGGCAATAAATTTCAGATCAGTAAGAGTCTTTCCCAGCAGCTGTTCTTTAGGGATAATCGATTGAGCGAATGACATTTCTTAGAAATAAATTTCGGCCACAATATGGCTGAAAGGGATTCCTTTATTAAGCAGAATCTCCCTGCATTCAACAACCATTTCGGCACCGCCGCAAAGATAATACTTTTGATCTTCCGGCAGGTTATCCATTTGTTCCAGGTACTGGGTTACACGGCCATGATAAACGCCTTCGCCTTCCTCCTGTGAACAACAGCGAACATAGCGTGAGCCAAAATCACCGGTTAGTTTATCGTTGAAATAAAAAGCATCCAGCGTTCTTGATCCGTGAATCAGCACTTTATTACCACCCAATCCTGAACGATACATACTGTAAAATGGCGCGATACCGGTTCCGGCTGAAATCCAGTACGCTGCTTCAGATGAACCGGCGTATGTGCCGAAAGGAACTGTGATCCATAATTTATCATCAGGACGTAATGCAGCCAGATTTGGCGTAAGTTTTCCGCCTGGCTTAATGTTGTAAAGGATGTCGATAGTATTGTCATTTTCACCACTTGCAATACTATATAGTCGCGCATCATCGGATGAAGACATAGCTAAACCAAGCACCTGTCCTGCCCTGAAAGCAAAATCACGCTTAAATGAAAGCAAAAAAACATTGTGAGAGATCTCAGTATTTGAGAGTATAGTAACCGATTTGAACTTTACATTCGGTTTTGATTCAACAGAGTTCATTATGAATTTTATGTTTAATTATTTTTTATAAATATTAAACGAATAAATTGGGATTTGGTTCAATCGGGAAAGTATTTAGCTGACTGTTTCCGGATGTAAGTTTATCACGATTTATAATTAATCGGCTAAACCGGGCAGTAATTCATGATTCCCTTCCGGGTTTACTTTTCTATCAGTTTCGCCCATTGCAAAAAAGCTTGTGAAAATAAGGCAGTTACACCAGTCGCAAACCTAATCTTTAATTAAAGATGTCACTTTATTTTCAGCCAGGATACAGAAATCAAAGGGACTTGTTAACGCACGTAGATTAATTGAATACTCCTGAATAAATATCCGAAAAATGTCTTATATTTGTTAAACATCACTTGAAAAATCAGGATTAGATCAACAGAAAGGGATAAATACCGATTTAATAAGAAAGTTATGGAAATGGCACAAGTCAACATTCTCCTTGTTGTGGCTGGCCTGGCAATTATTATCTTAATTTTATTGCTGTTAACACAAAAAGAAGAAAACAAGAAACTAACTCCACTGGCCGGACTTGCCTTCGGATTTTTTATCGCCGGAATTTTTTATGGTGAACAAAAATTGTTGGGTTATGGGTTAATCGGGACAGGAATAATTTTAGCGACTATTGATATAATATTAAAAAACAAAAAAGAGTGAAGAGAGAAAGATATAATTGCCGGTTCAGACTCTGATTGTTTAGGCAGCATTAAACTCAAGTATGGAGGCAAAAAGACTGGACCACGAACCTCCCCTGGCAGCCGGAGCCTGGGGATGGCGCTACCATCATATAGGTATTCCGACAACAGAACATCAACAGGGCGAAACCTACCTGCCGGAATATAAACTTTATTTCAGCGGATTCAGCACCAGCCCCTATGGTATTGAATGGATGCGGTTTGAAGCTGACAGCCCTGTGCACGAGTTAATCAAAAAAGTTCCGCATATTGCTTTTGAAGTCGATGACCTTGATTTCGAACTCAGCAGGCATGATTTCAACATTATTACAGAACCAAATTCCCCATCCGGCGGAACAAGAGTAGCTATGATAGAACATAATGGAGCACCGGTCGAACTTATCGAATTCAATAAACTGTCAGATTAAATCAGTTTTACAATCTAAAATACTTTAAACTGCTCACACTTTTTAATTAACGTATTAACTTTTTGTTAATCAATAAACTAACGTTTTCAATTTTTATATGTTTCAAACAGATACTGTACATTGTGACAAACCTTGAAAATTTCAGTGTGACTTGTAATTAATCCTTATCCTACCTTTATTCGTCATGAAAATAAAGCAGATTATTATCCTTTTAGTTTCTTTCATCCACATTCTTTTTGTTGCCTGTAACAAAAACGAAAAAGAAGAAAATGCGGCGCCAAAAAGCGATTTCGATACTCTGAGTATACCACACGAAATGAAGGGATATGAAATTTATAGCTGGCCTGAAGGGAATGACTGGTATTTCTCTGTAATGATTGGCACCAACAGGAACAAGACTTATGCAGAAGTTATTTCAAATATTCCCTCAGAAATTCACATAATTACTGTTACAGGAATTGATAACCTGAAGTTAGTTTTAGCAAGATTTCCTGAAGGCGAATACATTACATTAATCGGCAAAAGTTGGCTTCAAAGTTGCTGGGGGAGTAATTATGGGAATCTACAATTGCCACCTCAGAATTTTATTGATAACATAGCTCAGTTTTGCACTCAGAAAAAGCTGAATTTACAGGTTACGGATTAAAAGTTCAATTTATTAATAATGAAGTATTTATTCATTATTTTGTTGTGGACTGGCTATTGTTCACTGCATAGTTACCTGATAAGCATCAGATTTACAAATTATTTAACTCGTCGTTTAAAGAGCTATTATTCCTTTTACAGGCTTTTTTATGTGATTATTTCTTTGGCTTTACTCATTCCATTAATCAACTATTCAACTCGATTAGCTGATGCAGTAATAATTACTTACAAGTTTCCTTTTTCAATAATCCGCTATACATTCACGTGGGGTTCATTGCTGACGTTTTTCTGGGCTTTTTTCTTCAACTATGATTCATTATCGTTTTTTGGAATCAGGCAAATACTTGAATATCGAGGAATTGTAAAAATTAGCTCTTCGGAAAAAATCAAAAAAAACGGGTTATTGGGCCTTATGAGACATCCAATGTATACTGCCCTGATTATCTATTTATGGTGTCAAACCTTCAGATTTACTGATGTTATTGTAAATTTTGTTTTGACCATCTACCTTATTATTGGAACCCAGCTCGAAGAGAAGAAACTGGTTCTTGAATTTGGCGATTCCTACATCAAATACCAGCAGGAAGTACCCATGCTAATTCCATTTATTAAAAGAAAGGTTTAATCGTTCACACTTAAATGTAGGAGAAAATACTATGCAAAACTTTCAATTCTCGGAAATCAATCTTCCGGCAGTGCTGGTAGCATGGGTAATTCATATAGTGTCAGGTTTAATCTGGTTTCAACCAAAACTGTTTGGAAACGAATGGTCAAAATTGACTGGCAAAGATTTAAAACCTGCAATAAACTGGTTAGTTCCGGCAATCATTGGTCATTTTGCAATGATTCTCGTATTGGTTATTCTTATTAGGATGACTAATGCACAGGATGGGATGAGCGGTCTATTTATAGGCATCCTGACCTGGATTGGATTCATAGTTCCAATGGAAATCGGAGAATTAGTCTGGGAAAAGAATCCATTCAGGTTGTTTCTGATCCGGATCGGAAACCAACTTATTGGAATTGCTGCTTCAGCCTATATATTGGGAGCATGGCAATGAAAGAGCAAGCAAAAATCCTGTTTCAACAATAGAATATGAAACACTGAATCATGAAAAATATGTTTTTTGCCCTGGTTGGAGTGTGCCTAATCACTCATATTATAAGATTAGTTTACGAACTATTAAAACACAGGAAGTTAATCATCCCATGCAAAGTTTCATTTGTCATTATCCTGATTGATATGTTATTATTATGGACTTCCTGGTTTGCTTTATGCAGTCTCGATGTTTATAGAATTTATCTTGTATCCGGAATAAGGTATTTTGGACTTTTTCTTGTTGTTTCAGGAGTAATCATCTTTTTAACGGCCTTGTTTACCATTAAAACCTTGGAAAGCTACGAAGGGGAACTCATAATCGGAGGGATCTATTCCAAAATAAGGCATCCGATGTATTTAGGTTTTATATTATGGCTACTTGGGTTTCCGGTTTTTTGCGGGGCTCTTTTTTCATTTTTACTTTCTTTTCTCTTTATAGCAAACGTATTATTCTGGAGACACCTGGAAGAAAAAGAACTTGAAAAAAGATTTCCTTCATACCTTGAGTATAAAAAGACGACCGTGTTTTAACCTTCGTTTAAAGAACCAGCTAAAAGGCTGTTTACACCCGATTTTATACCTGAGCTTCAAGCCAGTTAACAATTAACAGATTTTGAAAATTGCAGAAAATTTAAATTCAAAAAAATGCCAAAAGAAAATCTAATCCTATTTGGAATTTTAAGCCTGCCAATCATTTTTATCTCATGGCGAACTCTATTTGATGTCAGGAGCCATGGTTTTTACCGATTTTTCAGTTGGGAATGCATAACCTGGCTCTTTGTTTCCAATTATGGATTCTGGTTTTATAAACCTTTCAGTTTTCAACAGATTTTCTCCTGGATTTTCCTATTCTGGTCAATTTACCTTGTTCTGGCAGGAGTAATCCTTTTGAAAAAATCAGGAAAACCAGTCAAGTACAGATACGATAAAATGCTCTATCGGTTTGAAAAAACATCAGAACTGGTTGATCATGGGATTTTCAGGTATGTACGGCATCCTCTCTACGCTTCATTACTATTTTTAACCTGGGGTATATTTTTAAAAAATACTTCTGTTCCATTGTTCATTGTAGCTGTATCATCAACAGTATTCCTTTATTTCACAGCACTATCCGATGAAAGAGAATGCATGGCTCACTTTGGCAACAGGTATGCAGACTATATGAAGAAGAGCAAACGTTTTATTCCATTTATTTTTTGACAGCTAACATTTATATTAACCCTTTCCATTTCAATCCGTCAGCCTGCCTCCGGCACTGATCCAGTCTGATATAGCTGCTTTGTCTGCAGCCGTCAATGTACCAGTAGGCGGCATTGTTCCCTCATCAACTGCCCTGGCTTTTATATGAGGTCCATGAGCAACTATATTGGCATTTGATTCAAAGTTAACTCCTCCGGCATTTGATGGGGATACATGGCAACCAGACTTTGCACAACTCATGTCTATGACCGATTTCACAGCCAAAAACTTAGGCCCCGGCGTAGTTCCTTGCGGATTTGGGTCCGGATTTGGATCTGCGCCTTCATTCTTCGAACAGGCAAAGGCAATACCCATAATGGTTACAATGCATATCAGATAGGTTAGTTTTTTCATAGCAAAGGTTTAATTTGATTAATTAGTTTTGATTTATAAGCGGTTAGTTTTTTGTTGTGAAATACAATTCCAGCTTTCGTGGCAACCGGTCCAAGGCGAAAACTGATCTTACTTTCTATCTTTTGTTAATGCTATCCATTTTAGTGATTAATTATAACAAAGAATAGTACTTTTAAGTTATTGCTTTGACGAAGTAAATTTACAGCAAGAGGCATAAGCGAAAAAGCTAAAGGCGCTGACCGGGAAATGTTTGCATCCGAACTGGAATTTTATGCTGACAGAGCGTTTTAGCAATTAGAAAAAGATGAGGTACCAAAGCTGAAGTAAAACAATAGTATCAGTCATTATTACAGGCGAGGTTCATTTTTCTCTTTAAAATCCGATGCCATTACTCTTTTAAAATAATGGCATCGATTTATTTGCAGTACTATTCCATAATTGGTTACCGAACCAAAAGGAGTTTTTTTGTTTCAGTATATTTGCCTGCCTGCAGGCGATAATAATAGGTGCCGCCGGATAAATTACCCGCATCAAAGGTCACCGTTTCCTGACCTGCATCTACTGTCTGATTTACCAGCGTAGCCACTTCAACGCCATGCATATCATATACTTTCAATACAACTTTGCCCTGATCCGGAACCTGGTAGCTTATTGTTGTGGTCTGGCTGAAAGGATTCGGATAATTCTGATTCAGGGCATAGGTAGTTTGCAAATTCCCTTCCACTATACCAGTAGCGGAGAATATGGTGATTGTGCCTGAAGTGGTTTTAGCTAATGCGCCTGATGTTGCACTGATGCTTGCACTGCCTTCGGAATGGCTCATAAATACGGCACTTTTTTTATCTGCTGCCGGAACCAAATCACCCGAATGTATTGTTCCAACAACATTCTGAATACTCCAAACGTCTGCTGCTATATTTGCCACGAAATTATTTAAGGCATCCCTTGTTATGGCATAGACAGTGAGCTGTGATCCGGTTGACAATAGCTGTGCCGGGACAATTGATCCGTTTCCATCCGAAGTGGTCTCAACATTTACCTTTGCTGCAGCACCGGCAATTACGGTAATAACACCGGAAGGAGTAGAAGTTAAGATTCCTGATTTAGCTTTTATATTGGAAGTTCCGGTAATATGTCCTGTAAATACAGCGCTTTTGTTATCAGCTGCCGGTACAAGGTCGCCCGAAACAACCCCGCCCGAAATATTTTCCAACACCCAGGTGGTTGCAGCAACATTTGCCACAAAATTATCTGACGCATCCCTGGAAATGGAATACACTGTCAATTCGGATCCGGATGCTAACGACTGAGCAGAAACTATATTTCCCGATCCGTTGGCTGCTGTTTCAACCTTAATTTTTGCTGCTGCGCCCTGGGTTACAGTTAAAACACCCGACGGAGTTGAGGTTAGTCCTCCTGAAGTAGCTTTTATATCCGATGTTCCAATAATATGTCCTGTAAATACGGCGCTTTTGTTATCGGCTGCGGGTACAAGGTCAGATGAAACAACCCCACCCGAAATATTTTCAAACACCCATGTGGTTGCTGCAACGTTAGCCACAAAATTATCCGAAGCATCCCTGGAAATGGAATATACGGTTAATGCTGATCCGGACGCTAACGACTGATCCGGAACTATATTACCCGATCCGTTGGCTGCCGTTTCAACCTTAATTTTTGCTGCTGCGCCCTGGGTTACAGTTATAACACCCGATGTAGTTGAGGTTAGTGCTCCTGAAGTAGCTTTTATATCCGATGTTCCGATAACATGTCCCGTAAATACAGCGCTTTTGCCGTCAGCTGCGGGTGTAAGGTCGCCGGAAACAATACCGCCTGAGATATTCTCCAAAACCCATGTAGTTACAGCGACATTTGCCACAAAATTATCTGAAGCATCCCTGGAAACGGAATAAACTGTTAATGCTGATCCCGATGCTAAGGACTGTGCAGGGACAATATTTCCTGATCCGCTTGCTGCCGTTTCAACTTTGATTTTTGAAGCCGCACCGGGAATTACTGTTATAACACCTGATGGCGCTGATGTTAATATTCCTGAAGTAGCTTTTATATCGGATGTTCCGACACTATGCCCGGTAAACACTGCGCTTTTGCCGTCGGCTGCAGGCACAAGATCACCCGAAACAATACCGCCGGAGATATTCTCCAAAACCCATGTAGTTGCAGCGACGTTTGCCACAAAATTATTCAGGATATCCCTTGAAACAGCATAAACTTTAATGGCTGATCCCGATGCTAAGGTTTGTTCCGAAACCACTGTTCCTGAGCCGTCAGCGCCTGTTTCAACCAGTATTTTTGAAGGAGGAAGCGGATTCACGGTAAATACAATCGCATTCGACAAACCTCCGCCACCTGCGTTAAAAACCGTCACCGGGAATGAACCAATAACAAGCAGATCAGCTGCTGAAACAGATGCGGACAGTTGTGTTGAATTTATAAATGTTGTAGTTTTGTTAACGCCTTTAAAACGAACCGTGGATTTCCCATTCACAAAATTGGACCCGGTTACAGTGAGGGTAAAGCCAGCGTCACCTACAAATTTAAATGCTGGTGACATAAGTGTAATTGCAGGTATTACTGTATTACCCAACGTGTTGCTTGTATCAGCTGCCGTCCATCTCGAAAAATCATTGATCCCGGTAACGCTTATTGTTCCGTTTGATGCAGTTGCTACTCCACCCTGGTTATTCCAGGTTGTACCATTATTTATGGACTTGTAGAGTTCAAGGATATTGCCATTCTGATTGTTCAATTCAGTTGCATCATAATGGAAAACCAATCCTGTATTTAATCCCGTATTCGTTGTTGGTGTGATATCAAAATACCGATGGATGGAGCTATGACCGCTACCGGTGGAGGCTAGCCCGGTTTTACGAAGTACAGTGGTGCTGCCAGGTGCAACTCCATTCAAAGTAATGTCAGAGCCAATATTCCCGAATAATTCAGTTCCCGAGGTTGCAGTTATATTTCTGGTAGTAGTCACAGTTCCGAGCACAGGCTGTCCTGAAGGTTCTGAGAGAGATGCCGATGCGCCCAGAATCACTTTGTTGATGCTGGTATTCAAAGTTCCATTCGTAACGGTTAAAGCACCATTTACGGTGATATCTCCACCAAGCGAAATGCCGTTAGCCCTGTTAAGCATGAGATTATTAACTGTAATACCTGGTAGTGTGGTGCTTGCTCCGGCTCCACCTATTGAAATATTCGAAGCCGAACCTCCGGTAAGCGATCCTGAACCAACCGAAATCAGTCCATTCAGGGTGAGTGTATGAGCACCTATACTCAAACTTCCGCTCGTAAGTGTGGTTGTGCCATTAATCGTTTCATCCGCTGACATAGTAACACCGACAGTATTTGCAATTGAAAGATTATTAAATATTGCACCGCTGATGGTTTGAATATTTGAGCCATTTAATATAATAGTACTGGTTCCTGCAACGAAAGTACCTGTGTTACTAAAATTTCCTTTCAAAGTATGCGAAAAACTTCCAGCATTAAATGAAGTGCCTGATCCAATGGTAAAATCACCAAGAATAGTGATTCCCGTTGCAGCTGAAGGTTTTACCGAACCCGAGAGTACAAATTTCCCGTTTATCGCACTCACACCTGTTAGTACCGGTGTTCCTGATCCGGTAAGAGAAAGATTGTGATACGTTACAGGCAGTACTGTTTGTCCTGATCCGGAATAGTTAACCGTATTGCCGGCAGCTGATGCATTTAATACAGTAATGTCGGCTATTCCGCCGATATTCAGTACTGCATTTGCTGCCTGATCGAAAGTGCCAGTTCCGCTTAAGGCAGAACTCACGGATACAATACCGTTATTGGTAAGTGTAGCTCCCGAACCGACCGTGAGTGTTGAAGTGCTGATGGTGCCGCTATTGCTATGGGTTGTTCCTGCCAGATCAAGGGTTGTACTACCGGAAAATACAATACCGGCATGGTTTGTCAGGTTTCCGTTTACGGTTATAATTCCTGAGCCTGTTTTAGTTCCACTGCCACTTGCTGTTAAATTGTTGTATGCGAATTCAGGAATGTTTTGTGAACCTCCGTTAAAATCTATTGTACTCCCGGTAACAGTATGTCCTGATGCACTTCCAGGAGTAAATAATCCGGAAATTCCGGTTATGCCTGATGAGGCAAGCGTTTTATCAAAATTGCTGAAATTCAAATTACCGTAATTACCTGGCAATATACTTTGCCCTGAGCTGCTTTGATTGTAATTCACGGTTCCATTGGCTGAACTTGTCAATGTTCCTCCACCCGTTACACTGCCGTCTAACAAAAGAGTGTTACTTCCGATGGAAATTGTTCCTTGTGTGAGACTAAAAGCATTATTGACACTAACAGAACTATTAAGTGTAAAAGTACCTCCTGCTTTGTTGATAACCAGATTATCGAAGGTTTCTCCGCCGGTCGTAGCTATAATCTGCTGACTAGTGCCATCAAACGTTACAGTATTTCCACCACTGGTAAAAATACCGGAACTGGTCCAGTTTCCGCCTAAAGAGATATTAAATCCTTTCGCATCAAGGGTTGTTCCTGACTGTAAAGTTATGTTATTAACAACGCTTAGACCTGATGATGCAAGCTGTGCTATGGGTTTAACAGCCTGAGCAGTAGCATTAGAGATAAGAAGATTGCCTATTGGACGGGCACTTTGAATCCGGAAGACCTGTGCATTTCCGGAAGCGGCGTCACCAATTTGCAACGTACCGCCTGTAACAGTTGCCACTGATGAAGAATTCAGGTAATCAAAAGGAGCGCTTGTGGCATTCCGTATCACAATTGTACCATTTGACATAGTAAATGTTGAACCAACTGCACCCAGGTCGAAACCAGCAAAAGTCGGATTCGTGGACCCTTGTCCCACAACAGTAACAATACCGCCACTCTGTGTATACGATGTAGTAGCTGTAGCATTGTTACGTGTAAACTGACCGGCGATGTTAAGCTCACCTCCTTCAATGTTGATTGCTGACCCGGTTACATAGACTAAAGAATTGTCAACACCAGTTCCAACGTTAAACGTTCCGGCTGTTAACCGAAGTAATCCCCTGACGGATATTCCTCCAGCCTGGGCAGTTACTGTCACATTTGGATTGTTGATCCAAAAACCAGTTCCCGGATCAATGTTATAGGTGGGGCCTACAACAAAAGTACTGGCGAAAGTAAAAGAGCCTGAAAGCTTGAACGTTCCGTTTATAATTGTAAGAAACCCGTCGGGAGCGTTGAAGTGTGCAGCCAGAACCTCCAGTGTATTATTGATGCTTGCTCCCAGGTTGACCCGTATCAGGTTGAAGTTGTTTAAACCAGTCCCCGATATTGTTGGGTTGCCATTTTTCAAAAAGCTTACCGTTCCTGTATTTCCGGTAAATGTACCGTTGTTTGTCCAGTCACCCGAAACGGATAATGTATTTGTGGCACCATTTAGTGTTGCGCTGCCATTGATGAGTATATTTCCCAGAACATCCAGATTTCCGGAAAGAGTGGTTGTACCTCCACTCATTGTCAGGTTGTTGAAAATGACTTTATTGTCAGTCGGCAACGTATTGGTAGCAGTAAACTCAACAGTGCCTGTTCCTGCAGTCCAGGTGCCTAGCCGGCCTGTTATAATTCCGGTACAGGAAAGTATCCCTCCGCTTGTCATAGTAACACTGCCAGCTGTGCTGTTGCTATTGACCGGCCCTATATTAATCACTCCGGAAACCGTTAAATGAGTTCCACTTGATAAAATGAGTGTCCCGGTCCCCGCTCCAAGAGCCGAACCACCAAGCTGTATGCTCGAACATGCAGCGTTTGGAATATCGATTGTTAGTGCGAATCCGCCATCGACGATAACATTATCACCTGCTACAGGAGCTGTTGTGCCGCCCCATGTAGTGGACGAACTCCAGTTACCTGATTGGGTAGTGGTTTTTGTAGCTGCAAATGAATTCACTCCAAGCAGAAGCAAAAGGATAACAGGAAATAGATTGAGTAGGGTAATTTTTTTCATGGGGGAAGAATTTAGTATTGAAATGTATTTTGTATTTATTGTTTGTTACAAATTTTATGAGGCAAATTGCTTTAAATCAAGATATTTAATAAGACAAGAGTTGAAGTTCCGATGCTATTGAACGATAATTGTGCCGGTCATTCCTGGGTGATAAGAGCAGTGATATTTATAACTCCCTTTTGTTGTGAACAGAAAGCTGTATGTAGCATTGTTATCCATATTGCCGCTGTCGAACATCGTGGCATCGCTTGTGACAGTATGTGCAAAACTATCCTTGTTTGTCCATGTTACAGTAGTATTAGCTGCAACAGTCAGAGTTCCGGGGCCGAAGCTGGATCCTGAAATCATTACCTCATTAGATCCCTGTGTTCCTCCCACTTTAGGAGATGGATTTGTGTTGTAATCGTTCTTTTTGCTACAACCCACAGATGCCATCAGTAAAGCCAGGATTGTAATAAGCAAAAAGGAATTAACAGGTTGATGATTTTTAATGGTTTTCATGATTATAGAATTAAATTGTTAGATTTTTTAATGGAGTTGAATCAATGACTACTGGAAATTTTCACAAGAGTTTTGTTTGATGCGACAAAGTAACAGCCATGTAACTTGCAGAAAAAGAAAAGAATACCGAATGGGAATTATTTGGCACTGAACGGGATTTTCAAGACTACAAAACAACCGGGAAGAAAAAGAAATTTATCTCAAGAAAAGGATTTACCCGATCAAGCCACACTTGTTTGCCTTAATCGATTCTGTAAAATACCTTAAAAAAAAATCGTTGCCAGGTTTATATCCCTGACAACGATAACCAACTATCAATTCTTAGTATATTATATGTGCCGTGCTGCTGGCATGTCCTTAAATAATATAGGCCATTTTGTTTGTGCTGTAGCGCTGGCACCCACGCTTACTCCTTTGTTAATGCCTCTGTATTTGCCAGTAACAGCATCCACATCCGCACCGAAGTAATATATAGGCCATCCTTTATAGGTCAATTGTTTTTTACCCCCTACCGTTATACTGCCAAACATTGTTTTATCCAGAGATGATGGAACAACTGCGATATCAGTTTCATAAATTGGCCAGTTCGCATTATGTACAGCATCTGCTGTGGTCCATTTGTTGATATTTGCACTGTCGTTGGCAAATATATACAGTGTTCGTCCTAACTGGTCAGTAAAATATATCGATTTCCCAACTCCTTCTGTGTATACATTAGTTGAAGAAACAGTATAATCTTTCCCGTTAATACCATGCAATTGCAGGTTTGCAATCATAATTGTGTAATCGGGTTTCGCAACAAACCATACTCCACCTACATTTTCGCCGGTTGTTTGCCCTGCCGCTTCACGAACTCCTGCCGGAGCAAAATAATACAACGGCCAGCCTTTGTATGTTAATTGTTTGCCATTAGCTGACGTAATTGAATCAAAATCAGCTAAAAGTAAACCCGAGCCTAATTTTGCCTGGGTAAGGCCCGATGCGAAAAAGATCGGCCAGTTGGCAATGCATCCACCGGTGCAGTTATTCGCTCCTGCGGCATCATTTGAAAAGAAGTACAATGCATTTCCATCTTTATCGGTAAGATAGCTACCTAGAGTTGCTGAAGTACCTAATTTTAAAGTAAGCGGATCCACATAAACCGGATCATCAGTTTTTTTGCATTGTGAAAGAATAAAACCTGCTAACGGCAGCAGTATGAACATGATTAATTTATGCCTGGTTTTCATAGTTTAATTGATTAGAGTTTTTAATTATAATGATTGCTTAATGAATTAGGTGACGAAATCTCTTCGCAGCGGTAAAATTACATTCATGAAACAGCTGTTAAAAATTAAGAATGATGAACGGGAATTTTTGACTGCTGAGTGGGAATATTCTCCAACATTTGAGAGTAACCTGGCATTCTATCCCTATGTAATTTCAGTCAATTCTATTGTTCTTTAAGTCATTAATATAGTATAGAAGACACAAATAAATAGATTGTAAAGAATAACTTTCTGCCGGAAACATAAATAGTCTTTTTACTTTTTACTTCACGAAAAAACTCTCCATATTTAAAATATGGAGAGTAAAATTCAGGTGAAAACGATATAAAGATTTAAAGAGAGTTTAAGTTTTAACCGGAACAATGCCCCGGTTAACCGGCTAAGCGGGATATATGCTGAGGGAATTAGTTGCCTAATTTGTCGAGCGCAATAGTTACATCAACCTGTATAGCTTCAGAAATATTTTTGATCACAGCTTTTGGTATGGTGATATTGTACTCTTTAGGTGCCACCTCAAAAGCAGCTTTACCAAGAATCTTGCCTCCCTTAACTTCTAGAGTGCCGTTAACTCTTACTTTATTGGTCAGGCCATGCATGGACAAATCACCTTCAGCCACAACCTTATACATACCATCTTTTGCCAGGTTCACATCTTTGATGTTAGCAATCTTCCCAATAAATGTTGCGTTTGGAAATTTTTCCGACTCCATATAATTCTCGTTAAAATGTTCCTGCATCAGGGCTTTTTTAAATTCGAAACCGGCTATCAGCACTTTGAACACAAAACTACCTGTCGAAAAATCCAAAGCACTGTTAACCTGGCGATTTGAAGCTTCTATTTTCTCCATCGGCGTTTCGGATGAGAATTTTATAGTCCCGCTTTTGGTCATAAATTTCTGTGCATAGGCGAATGTGGTAGTAAAAAGTATG
>CAIWMA010000257.1 GCA_903913645.1 uncultured Bacteroidales bacterium
TACTTCTGCCCGCATTAAAACTATAGGATTATTTGATCAACCCTACGGACGTTTTGAGGCGCGCATTAAAACGCCCTGGGGGCCAGGAGTATGGCCGGCATTCTGGTTACTTGGCTCCAATGTAGATACGATCGGCTGGCCTCAGTGCGGAGAAATTGATATAATGGAGCTTCGGGGACAGAAACCAAACATCATGAATGGCACAGTGCATGGTCCGGGTTATTCGGGAGGTTCATCCATTACAAAAAGTTTTGCATTTGCAAACGACAGATTCGATGTTGACTTCCATGTGTTTGCTGTTGAATGGGGGAAAGATTATATAGATTTCTTTGTTGATAATACACTCTACCAGCAGATTACACCTGATAATATTACAGGGAAATGGGTTTTCGATCATCCGTTCTTTATTATTATGAATGTTGCTGTAGGTGGGAATTATTTGGGCTTCCCAACAAACCAGACTCCTTTTCCTCAAACTATGCTTGTGGATTATGTTAAAGTCTACAAGGAAGCAGAATAATCCATAATTTTAAAACCACTGAATAAAACCCCTGGCGCCTAACTTAATTAAATTCTAAAAATGGTTACCTGACAAAAACTGATATCAGTTTTGGGCTTCCTGATTGGAAACCGGCATAAGGCTTGATAAAAGTGCCGAATGGCCGGTTTTCGTTAGCTGTTGAGATAAACTGACTAATACACTGAAACCATTCAAATAATTATAGACTAAAAATTCACACAATTACTTATGGATAAAATTGTAACAAAACTTTCAGTTAGAGAAAAAATCGGGTATAGTTTAGGTGATACTGCTTCCCACTTTGTATGGGATATGGTTGGGTTCTGGCTGTTGTTTTTTTATACCGATGTATACGGGATTTCTGCTGCCGCCGCTGGTACTATAATGCTGGTTGCCCGCTTTTGGGACATGGCAATTGACCCTGTAATTGGAATCGTATCCGATAGAACTAACACCCGTTGGGGGAAATTCCGTCCTTATATTTTGTTTGGGGCCGTTCCTTACGCCATCCTGGCTATCCTCACTTTTACAACTCCAAACTTTGGTGAAGTTGGGAAAATTGTTTACGCCGGAGCTACCTATGTGCTTTTAATGACAGCTTATGCTGCCATCAACCTGCCATACTCCGCGCTGGGAGCTGTAATGACTGATGATACTTATGAACGGGCCGGGTTGAATACATACCGCTTTATAGCTGGTTTTACCGGGCAGTTCATTGTTACAGGCTTAGCATTGACTTTAGCAGAATATTTCGGTGGTGGCGATAAAGCCCAGGGATTTCAATACACAGTATTTTTGTTTGCGGGCTTGAGTTTAATTTTCTTTTTCATCACTTTTAAAGCAACTAAAGAGCGCGTTCAGCCACCTAAAGCTCAGAAAGACTCATTATGGGAAGATGTGACAAACCTTTTCACCAATAAGGCATGGATTATTCTGGCCCTGGTTGGCATTATTTCTTTTATCATGTTTGCGATGCAAAATGCAGCCATAGCTTATTATTTCAAGTATTATCTTGGGCGTGAAAACAATGTTCAGCTTTTCAATGTTATTGGAACGGTAGCTCTTATTGTAGCCTTGCCATTATCAAAACCTCTGGCCAAAAGGTTCGGGAATAAAAATGTATTTATTGGCAGTTCGTTAATTTCAGGATTGTTTTTTATGCTGATATACATTCCAGGGGTGAACAATTTAACTGCCATTTATGTATTCAACATTATTGCCAAAATGGCTTATGCCCCGGCCGTTCCGTTGCTTTGGACCATGATTGCCGATTCGGCCGATTATGGAGAGTGGACCTCAGGTCGCCGTTCTACCGGCTTGTATTTCTCCGCTGCCGTGTTTGCTCAAAAAGCAGGTTGGGGAATCGGAGCCGCAATTGCAGGTTGGATTTTAGGCATGACAGGTTTTGTAGCTAATATGGTTCAAAATGATACGGCCATCACAGGCATAAAATTGCTGGTTTCAGTTATACCTGGTATTTTATACATGTCGTGTGCAATATTCATGATTTTCTACAAGATAGATGCTAAAACTACTACATTGATGAAACGGGAGCTGGATGCCAGAAGAGCAAAAGAATTGTAAAGGCGCGATGCCTCGTTTCTCTGGAAAAGGAGATGTTGATGTGTGAATAACGAAAAGTGAATAACCAATAGGATATAATGATCAGTGAATAAATACATTGGAAACCAGATTATTCACACCATTAAAAGGTAATTGATTAACAACAAAATAAATAAAATATGAAATTATATTTACTAACAATTAAAATCAATAAGAATATGAAAATAGTTAATATAATGGTTCTGCTATTTTTAGCATCAATTAGCTTTGCTAAGGCACAAACATTTCCGCTTGATTTTGAAACAGGTACATATAACATTACCAATTTCGACGGTGGAGCACTAACAGTTATCGATAACCCACAATCGTCAGGAATTAACACCAGTACTAAGGTTGCCCAGATGATAAAAAATGCCGGGCAAATTTGGGCTGGCAGTTACATTACCCTTGATAATCCTATCGATTTTTCGACCAAAAAAATCTTTAAAATGAAGGTGTATTCCACAAAAGCAGGAACAAAAGTTCTGCTGAAGGTTGAAAACCCAAGCGACAATACCATTTTTTATGAAAAAGACGCAACTACAACACTTGCCAACCAATGGGAAGAACTGCAATTTGACTATAGCAAAATTGATGTAACCAAGACATACCGCAATGTGGTTGTCATTTTTGATCTTGGGACAATGGGTGATGGTTCAGCAAATTTTACCTATTTGTTTGATGATATTCTATTGCAAGAAGGAGTTATTATACCAGCAGATGCACCTACATCAGCTGCGCCAACTCCTCCAGCATATGATGCATTAAAAGTAATCTCCATTTTTAGTGAAGCATATACAAATCTTGATGGAACAAATTTTAATCCTTATTGGCAGCAATCAACAGTTGGCAGCATCGAAAACTACGGTGGGAATACAGTATTAAGGTTGTTAAATCTTAACTATCAAGGTATTGAATTAGCCGGCGAAGTTAATGCCGCTTCCATGAAATATCTGCATGTGGATGTATGGACAAAAGATGAAACCAGTTTAGAAATATATCCCATCAGCCGTACCACAGGTGAAAAGAAAGCGAGCCTCACTCCATTGAAGCTGGGTGAATGGAATAGCTATAATATTAAGCTTTCTGATATTATTACTGCGGGTTTTAATCTGGCTGACCTGGTTCAATTTAAGTTTATTGGTGCTGGTGGGCATACAGTATATATTGATAATTTGTATTTATATGATGATAATGCTGCTGCTGATACTCAGGCGCCTGTTAATTTTACTGCCACTATAAGTACTGTAACCTATAACAGCATTAAGCTGTTACTTAATGCAACTGATAATTCCGGTGCAGTTAATTATTATATCACCGTTGGTGCAATTACCACTAAAGTCGGAGCAGCATCAGGAGTTCAAAAATCATATGAATTTACACGTTTGCCATCTTCTACTGAATTCACCTTCTCAATTTCTGCGAAAGATCTTGCGGGAAATGGCGCGTCTAATAATCCTATTCAGTTAGTAACTACTACCAATCAGGCTTTTCAGGTACCGGCTGCCTCATCACCAATCCCTCCTGCGCGATTACCAGAGAATGTAATTTCAATTTTCAGTGATGTTTACACAAATGTTGCAAACACCAATTTTAATCCCTACTGGCAACAAAGCAGCTGGTTTTATTCAGTGCAGATTGGAGGAAATGAAGTGCTGGAATATGAAAACTTCAATTATCAGGGAATAGAAATCGGGAGCATCGTAAATGCTTCCGCAATGCAATATTTGCACATCGATGTCTGGAGCCCTAACGAGACAAGCTTAAGTATATCACCAATCAGTCAAAGTACAGGTGAAAAGGCAGTTCAACTTACTCCTGTTAAACAGAATGAATGGAATAGTTATAACATTCCATTATCGAGTTTTACAATTCAGGGTTTGTCAATGTCAGACATTCTTCACCTGAAGTTTGTCGGATCCGGGAAATCGATCATTTATTTAGATAACATCTACTTCTATAAAGGATTACCCCTGACATCCATTTCTGATACAAAGTCTAAACCAGCAATTAACTTATATCCAAACCCAGTGCTGAATAATCTTAATATCAAATCAGAAACGGAAATAGTAAAGGTTGATGTTTACACAATTACCGGACAAATAATTAAGTCTGTGTCAGTGAAAACACATGGCGCTATTATTGATTTGAACGATATAACTCAAGGAACATATTTCGTTGCCATAACATTAAAAAATGGTACCCGTTCCATCCAAAAAGTTATAAAGAAATAGCGCTCAATAATACCTGATCTTGTCCTGAAAATGGTTTACTATAAAACTAATTAAATTCAGGACAAGATATTTTCTTCTTATTTGCTTGTAAATCTGTTGTGTATAACTTTTACCACAATCCTATGTACCTGAATAGAAACGAAAAACTATGTACTTAAAACTCAAACCTGCACTCTCGCTTATCCTTTTATTGTTAATCCACTTGCCATTCGCCCATGCTCAGCAAAAATCTGTTGATCACCAGGTTGATTCCCTTATGCGTTTAATGACTCTTCAGGAGAAAATCGGTCAACTCAATCAATACAGCGACGACTGGACGGCAACAGGTCCGGTAACGGTTGACAATGATAAAACCAGGCAGGTGCGTAACGGGTTGGTCGGTTCAATGCTGAATTGCAAAGGAACCGACCGTACCAGGTGGTGGCAGGAAGCAGCAATGAAATCCCGGTTGAAAATTCCTTTGCTGTTCGGACAAGATGTTGTTCACGGGTATAAAACTACATTCCCAATTCCGCTGGCCGAAGCCTGCAGCTGGGATATTGACGCACTATCACTTTCAGCAAGAACTGCAGCTACCGAGGCAAGTGCCGGTGGTATACACTGGACTTTCGCTCCCATGGTTGATATTGCCCGCGATCCCCGGTGGGGCAGGGTAATGGAAGGTGCCGGTGAAGATCCATACCTTGGTTCATTAATTGCTGCAGCCCGGGTTAAAGGTTTCCAGGGGAATAAACTGGGCGACGTTAACTCGGTTATGGCCTGTGCCAAACATTTTGCTGCCTATGGCGCAGCTATTGGTGGAAGAGATTACAATACAGTTGATATGAGCGAAAGGATGCTGTGGGAAGTCTATCTGCCACCGTTTAAAGCTGCCGTCGATGCCGGTGTTGCTACATTTATGAATTCCTTCAATATTCTGAATGGTATTCCTGCAACCGGAAACAGCTATTTGCAGCGCGAAATTCTCAAAGGCCAATGGGGTTTTAAAGGGTTTGTAGTCAGCGACTGGAATTCAATAGGAGAGATGGTAACACACGGTTTTGTTAAAAATGACTATGAAGCCGCCCTGGCTGCAATTACTGCCGGCAGTGATCTGGATATGGAAAGCCGTTGTTATAAAAATAACCTGGCGCAACTGGTAACCGAAGGGAAAGTGCCTTTGGCATTGGTAGATGATGCAGTACGTAGAATTCTGGAAAAGAAATTTGAGCTTGGTTTATTCGATGACCCATTCAAATATTGCAATGCCGAACGTGAACAAAAAGAATTGAACGATCCTGAAAACCCGAAAATTGCCCGTGAAATGGCTGTCAGAAGCATCGTTTTACTGAAAAATCAAAATAATCTTCTGCCATTATCCAAAAGCACAAAGACCATTGCATTTATTGGACCACTTGTAAAGGCGGTGAAGCAAAACAAAGGGTTCTGGGATGTTGAAGTTCCCGGAGTTGATTCCGGTTTTATTGTTTCCCAATGGGAAGGTGTAAAGAATAAAATCGGCGCTGACGCTAAATTGCTGTACGCAAAAGGCTGCGAAATTGAAGGAAGTGATAAATCCGGATTTGCAGAAGCCGTTAATATAGCAAATCAGGCAGATGTTGTTATCCTTAGCATAGGCGAAAGAAGGAACATGAGTGGTGAAGCCCACAGCCGAAGTAATATAGGTATTCCGGGTGTGCAGGAAGATTTACTGAAGGAATTACTGGCAACCGGCAAACCTGTTGTTGTGTTGATTAATGCAGGCCGTCCGCTCATATTTAATTACACCGCCGATAATGCCCCTGCTATTTTATATACCTGGTGGCTGGGCAGTGAAGCCGGCAACGCTATTGCTGATGTAATCTTCGGTGACTATAACCCGTCCGCGAAGTTAACGATAAGTTTCCCACTCAGTGTCGGTCAGATACCTGTTTATTACAGCCATTTAAATACCGGCCGGCCTGCCAGCGGCCAGGGTAACACTTCTTCTTACATTGATTTATCTAATTATCCAAAGTATGAATTTGGGTATGGATTAAGCTACAGTACTTTTGAATACAGCAATCTTACGCTGAGTTCAGATAAAATGAAATCCGATGAAAAACTTGTCGCAACAGTAATTATAAAAAATACAGGTAAATATGCCGGTGAGGAAATTGTTCAGCTTTACCTGAGGGATGTTGTCAGCTCTATAGTTCGGCCGGTAAAAGAATTGAAGGATTTCAAAAAAATAGCATTGAAAGCTGGCGAATCCAAAACAATCACATTTACTATTGATAAAGAAAAGCTGTCATTCTACAATCAGCAATTGAAACGGGTAGCTGAGCCTGGCGATTTTGACCTGATGATAGGTGCATCATCAAAAGATATCAGGTTAACAGACAAGTTTGAATTAGTAAATTAAGAAGATGAAAAAATATATCCTGCTCATTGTGGTAATTTTCAGTTGCAGCATTTCGTTGCAGGCTCAAGTTGTGATGCCACATATTTTTTCCGACAACATGGTGTTGCAGAGAAATGTTCTGATCCCGGTTTGGGGTTGGGCAAAGGCTAACGAAAAAGTTGAAGTCTGGTTTAACAACCAGGTTAAAACCACCAAGGCTGATAAAAACGGTAAATGGGCAGTGAAACTGGATGCCGAAAAAGCAGGCGGACCTTTCGAATTATCGGTTAAAGCGAAAAATACTGTTCTTTTTAAAAATGTATTGGTAGGTGAGGTTTGGCTTTGCAGTGGTCAGTCCAATATGGAGTTTACAGTAAAACAATCCAATAATGCTATAAATGAAATTGCTTCCGCAAATAATCCATACATCAGGCATATTAAGATTGCCAAGGTGATCAGTTCGGAGCCCAAAGCCGATTTTGCATCAAATAGCTGGACAGTCTGTGATTCTTCAACAGTAGGGGAGTATTCCGCTGTCGGCTATTACTTTGTTAAAAATATTTACAACGAACTAAAAATACCGGTCGGAATTATAAATTCATCCTGGGGCGGGACAAATATCGAAACCTGGATTAGCCGTGAAGGATTTGAAAGCTGCGAGGAGTATAAAGAAATGATTGCCACGATGCCAAAGGTAAATTTAGATACTCTTTCGAGTTTGAAGATTGCAACGTTATCAAAAAGAATTGAATTATTACAAGGGTCAAAACTAAACAGCAGTTCTGTAGGTTATTATAGAGAGACTTCCTTTGATGATTCACGATGGCCCGAACTTAATGAACCCCAACTTTGGGAAGAACAGTCTTTGGGAGAATTTGATGGTACAGTATGGCTACGAAAAGCTATAAGATTATCCGTTGAAGACAGTAAAAAGAATGCAGTCCTGGAACTATCAAAGATTGATGATGAGGATATTACGTATGTAAATGGCGTGAAAGTGGGAAGCAATACGATTTGGGATGCAAAACGAAAATACACCATCCCGGCAGGCGTATTAAAAGAAGGAAAAAATACAATTGCAATCAGGGTAGTCGATAATGGTGGAGGTGGAGGTATTTACGGTGACCCGGCCGATTTAAAATTAACCTTGGAAAACAAAGTTATTCCTTTAACCGGAAACTGGAAATTCCAGGTCGAAGCCATTAAATTTGAAGTAGATGTAAATGGTTATCCTTCTTTAGCATACAATGCCATGATAAATCCCATAATTCCGTATGCTATCCAGGGAGCATTATGGTACCAGGGAGAGTCTAATGCCGGAAGGGCATTCCAATATCGGAAAGCATTTCCGTTAATGATAAACGACTGGCGGCAAAAGTGGAATCAAGGCGATTTCCCGTTTTACTTTGTGCAGCTTGCAACGTTTCGCACAGATGGAAACAGTAATGAAGGCTGTTCCTGGGCCGAGCTACGTGAAGCTCAAACTCAAACGTTAAATGTGCCTCATACTGGAATGTGTGTTACCACTGATCTTGTCACCGATCCGAAAGATATTCATCCAACCAATAAACAAGATGTTGGAAAGCGCCTTGCTGCCATGGCTTTGAATGATATTTACGGAAAAGAAATGATTTTCAGCGGTCCGTCATATAAATCAATGGAGATAAAGGGCGATCAGGTAATCCTTTCATTTAATGGGATTGGATCCGGGTTAATATCAAGTGATAAATACGGCTACCTGAAAGGTTTCGAAATTGCAGGAAACGATCATGTTTTCTATCTCGCGAAAGCTTTTATAAAAAACAATACTGTGGTTCTTTTCAGTGAGAAGGTTGAAAACCCGGTAGCCGTTCATTTTGGATGGATTGGCGACGCGTCCGATAATAACTTATTCAACAGGGAAGGATTCCCGGCCGTCCCTTTCAGAACCGACGATTGGAAAACCATTACCAAAGAAGCAAAGTACAAAATTGCTGATCTTTAAAATAATACAACATCAAATTATACTCGTTCCAACTGCTGAGGCCATTCCAACTTGTGGCGTCATCAAAACATGATTGCCACTCAGATTCACAATTAATTAAATGAATTTAAATTTGAAATTATGAAAAAACTTTTTGGCCTTTTACTAATTGCTCTTCTCATGGTTTCGTTGCCGGTTTTGAGTCAGATTGTACCTGTTGGAAGCGGCAGCTACACAAAAACATTTCCCGGAACTGATGTCATGGGCCGGAATGCCATACCATCAGGGACACCCCAGGTTAGTGGCAACGCAATTGGCAAACCTGCACCTACCAGTGACTGGTGGTCGGCATTGATAAAGAATGGACAGGCATCCAATCTTTTTAACTATCCGTTTACCATGAAAACCAACAACAGCGGATTGGTAGTAACCTATATTCCGTCTGGAGTTATAGATGATATTGAGCCTGTTACTGTTGGCGTTACCGGGATGGCAGCTACAAAAACCACGGTTTCCGATTTTTCAGACTGGACCGTCACTATGGATTGGAATGATGGAACTCATGATTTCAAAACAACTTCAGGAGTTGGTATGCCATTCCTCTATTTTACTAAAGGTGCAACCGATGTAGCCCAGGTAACAGTAACTTCAGGAACTGTAGTAGTTTCGGACGAAATGCTGGTTATTACTGACTTAAGAAACGGAGCCGATTTTGCCGTTTACGCTCCAACAGGAAGTACCTGGACACAGAATGGAACAATTTACACCTCAACCCTGAATGGGAAGAATTATTGGTCGATGGCATTTATTCCGCTTACAGCAGCAAATGTAACAGCAGTAGCTACCGAATATAAGAAATATGCTTACGTTTTTCCTGTAAATACAACTGCAACATACAGTTATAACGAAAGTACCTCGGTTATGCGCACCGACTTCAATGTGCAGACTGAGGTGAAAGAAGGTACCGAAACAAATATGCTGCTAGGTCTGCTTCCTCATCAATGGGCTCATCTGGCTGCAGATTCACCGGTTCCTGATAAATACAGTTACACTATTGTCCGGGGCCAGATGAAAACCATGGCTGGCAATAGTTTTAGTGTTGTGAATACATTTCACGGTATTCTGCCTACCTTGCCTTACCTGGATAATTACAGCCCAGGATTTTCGCCTTCAGTATTAAACGAAAAGATTGCAAGTCTTGAAAACAATACTCTGGCAACCTGGACAGATTCATACAACGAAGGCCAGGTGATGAACCAGCTAATACAAACAGCGCGGATTGCTGATGAAATGGGCAATACAGCTTCCCGTAATAAAATTTTGACCACAATTAAAACCCGCCTCGAAGATTGGTTTAAAGCCGAAAGTGGCGAAGTTGCTTTCCTGTTTTATTATAGCACCACTTGGTCAGCAATGATCGGATACCCTGCCGGATACGGACAGGACGGAAGTTTGAATGACCATCATTTCCACTGGGGTTATTTTATTCATGCTGCTGCATTTGTAGAGCAATACCAGCCAGGATGGGCAGCCCAATGGGGAGGAATGGTGAATTTACTCATACGCGATGCAGCTTGCCCTGACCGGAAAGACACAAAGTTTCCATACCTGCGGAATTTCAGCCCATACGAAGGACATAGCTGGGCTGATGGTTTTGCCAGTAATCCGGCAGGAAACAACCAGGAATCGAGTTCCGAAAGTATGGTGTTTGCTTCTTCGCTTATTCATTGGGGCGATTTAACTGGTGATAAAACCATTCGTGACCTTGGTATATATCTTTATACCACTGAGCAAACCGGAATAGAAGAATATTACCTGGATACACATCACAGGAATTTCCCGCCTTCGCAACAGTATAGTCTTGTTTCGAGGGTTTGGACTAACGGCATTGATAACGGAACGTTCTGGACCAGCGATATAGCTGCTTCCTATGGTATTGAGATTTATCCTATTCATGGTGGTTCACTTTACCTGGGACAAGATACCGTTTACGTTGCTAAACTCTGGAACGAAGTAGTAGCCAACACCGGCATCATGAGCAACCAGGCAAATCCAAACCTGTGGCACGACATGTGGTGGGAATATCTTGCTTTCATCGATCCTGCAAAAGCAATTGAAATGTATAATTCCTACCCGGACCGGGAAATAAAATTTGGTATTTCTGATGCTCAGACTTACCATTGGCTGCATGCTATGAATGCGTTGGGTAGGGTAGATGGTGCTGTTACAGCAGATTATCCTATTGCGGCTGCTTTTATACTTCATGGAGATATCACTTATGTAGCTCAGAATTATTCCAATGCACCTATAACAGTTACATTTTCAACCGGCTATCAACTTGTTGTTCCGGCCCGGAAAATGGTAACCAGTAAAGACAGCCCGATATCAGGAATTTTAACATCATCGTATCAGCAAGCAGCTGTTAACGGCAGCGTTAAACTAAATGTTGTGGCTTCAGGCGGAATACCTACCAAAGTGGAATTTATGGATAGAACTGTTTTGTTAGGATCAGTTACGGCAGAGCCATATACCTGGAATGCCACCAATCTGCAATTGGGAGTTCATAGTTTTTATGCAAAAGTGTATGATGCAAATAAGTTTAATGTTACCAATAGCTCCGAAGTTCAGGTTGGTAACCAGCTACCTTACGGTGGAACTGCATGGGTCATTCCCGGGACTATCGAAGCCGGTAAATACGATTCGTTCGAAGGAGGAAAAGGTCAAAACATAGCATATCTGGATGTGACAACCACGAACTCAGGGGATTTCAGAACAGACGAATATGTAGATGCATTCAGCAACGCTTCCGAAGGTGCTTATGTCGGGTCAATTGCATCATCCGAATGGCTTGAATATACTGTGAATGTTGCCCAGGCAGGTGTTTATTCATTTGCTTTCAGGTATGCTTCCGGCAATTCGGCAGGTGGCGGGCCATTTCACCTTGAACTGGATGGGCAGGCCATCTCCGGCGATATTACTGTTCCTTCTACTTCATCAACTGTCTGGACTGTTTGGGCAACCAAAACTGTTACAGGTTTATCTCTTACTCCTGGTCAGCATGTGTTGCGTGTTGCTTTTGCGGCTGGTGAATTTAATTTTGGGAAAATGACTTTAGCCCGAACAGGCGATCTTGCTTACAGTTATCCAACGGCCGTGTCGGGTGGAAAGCTTATACTGATTTTGCCACAAACTTCAGCAACTCTGGATGGTTCAGCAAGTACAGAGTCAGCCTCGAAAGTATTGACATATTCCTGGAAACAGAATTACGGACCGACCGCTGTACAGTTTTCTGATGCAACCTCCGACAAACCCATAATAAGTGGATTAGCCGAAGGTAAATATAGCCTGATCCTGACCGTAACCAATCCTGACCTGCGAACCGACCAGGATGAATTGATAATTGTTGTAAGCGCTACTGCCAATATTTTACCAACAGTTTCCCTGGTTTCTCCAACCGATATGTCCACATTTACTGCGGGAAATCCTGTGACTGTTACTGCCAATGCCAGTGACTTTGACGGAACCATTCAAAAAGTTGATTTCTACCAGAATGATATTCTGATCAGTTCTGATAATTCAGCGCCTTACACTGCCACCTGGAATCCGGTTGCCGGAGACTATATTCTGAAAGCAATAGCTACCGACAACCAGGGTGGAGAGAAAACTTCACAAACTGTAAAAGTTACCATTTCACCAAAAATGGCATGTACAACGGCATCAAACATAGCCATACAAGGTTCATTCTCGCTAGGGTATAAGTGTACGTTCGAAACTGTGGGTACAAGTGTTACAGTTACATTTGAGTTGCTTGATAACGATAAACCAGGACTTATTGCTTACTTGTGGAAAGAAACACCATTTGCTGAATCGCCTATGACCAATGTTTCAGGAAAGATTTTTTCGACCACCCTGAATGGCCAAACTATTGGTACAACTATAAGCTATGCCTGTAAATTTGCCTATTCAGGTGGATTAGCTGTAACTAAATATATATCGTACCTGGTTGGAAATGATTGTAGCAACTCAGGCAACGATACCGAAAAACCAACAAATTTCACAGCCACTGTTGGAACTGTTTCTGCTGGTAGTGTCGAATTGTTGCTTCAGGGTTCGGATAACTCAGGAAATGTAATCTATACCGTAAAATATGGTACAACTACTGTTGGCGTTTCAGCTGCTTCAGGTGTTTTGAAAAGTTTCCTGGTAACAGGATTAACCCCAAGTACAAATTATACGTTTACCATCACGGCAAGCGATTTAACCGGAAATACAGCCGCCAACAACCCTATAACACTCGATGCATCTACTACAGCAAATCTTAATACCGAATGTGCCGGTTCCTTATCCGAATCATCGCAGGGCACTCCGTTCAGCGTAGGATTTAATTATGGTTTTGTAACAACCGGAACCAGTATAAAAATCACTTTCGAACTGCTCGATGATAAATCGGGAGTTGTAGCCTATTTATGGAGACAAACTCCATTTGCAGAAACATCAATGACTCTTGTTTCCGGTAAGATTTTTACTTCAACCATTACTGGTCAGACTGTTGGTTCAACCATTACTTATGCGGTTAAATTCGCATATGCCGGTGGTATGACGGTTACCAAATACATGTCCTATGTTGTAGGTAACACTTGCAGTAATACAGGATTGGAAACTGCACCGGGATTGAACCAGTTATTCTTCCCTAATCCTGTTCAAAATGTACTCCATAGTAAATTGGCAGGCGAAAAGAACAGGATTATCTTAATGGATATGGCAGGACATTCATTGCTTGATCTCGTTGTTCCATCAGTTAATACATTGGATATGAGTTCATTTAAACCCGGCGTGTATATATTGCGTGTCGAGAATTCGTATGGCATTCAGAATGTGAAAATTATTAAGAAATAATCCGTTCAGGTAGTTTTATTGCAGGGCACTCCACGACGGAGTGTCCTGTTTTTTTTTGCTTTGGTGAGCAATCATTTTCTTCAGATATTTTGCATTGCCGTAAAAAAAACAGCATGGAGTGATTTTGCCATTATTATTGAATGGATAAAATGCATCAAAATCTTCTAATTATCAAAATATAGAATCATCCTAAATAGGATCATAAGTTATTCATATACAAAAGTATATCGCTATTTTTTTATTGCTGTTACAGTGCGTCACTATACTTGATTCGCTTTTATATCCGGATCTGAAAATAAAATCACACTATCTTTGTGTTAAAGTTACACTAACAATAGTTTATTTGATTAATATTGCGGCTGATAAGGATGAATTTTTCGGGATTTTACTCTCATTATACCGGGAAATTTTAACTTAGATGTTTTAATCTCATCGACTCGAAACTGCAAAGTCAAGGTTGCTTTAAATAAGGACTTTCGGTAATTTTTCTGAGCGTTTGATCAAAGAAATCAGGTTTCAAACCAAATTCCGGAGAAAAGCATTTTTACTATTATTGCTAACCTTTGTTAAACTCTGAGAGTGTTGAAAATCAGGTCAGGTTTTAACGGCAAATTTTTGTCGGGACTGATTTTCAGTGAAGCATCAATAAATTAAATTTGCCGTTAAATTCCATAAAAAAGTCATATAAACCCAAACAAAATAAATTCCCTGTTGCATGAACAAAAAATATCAAAGCCAAATTTTTAAATTGCTTCTGTTAGTGATCATATTATTTATGAACATAATTACAGATGCTCAGGGACTTAGGGCCGACGGGAAAAAAATGCTGGATCAAAATGACAACGATATTATTTTGCGGGGAATGGGCCTTGGTGGCTGGATGCTTCAGGAACCCTATATGATGGAAATGAGTGGGTTTGCCGGAACCCAGTGGCAGATCAAAGCAAAAATTGAGTCGCTTATCGGTACTATAAATACGGAAACATTTTATAATGCATGGCATGCCAATCATTTAACCAGGGCTGACATTGATTCGATGGCTTCGTGGGGATTTAATTCGGTAAGGCTTCCCATGCATTATAACCTCTATACTTTACCAATTGAAGAGGAACCCATTGCCGGTCAGAACACGTGGCTCGAAAAAGGCTTTGTGATGACCGACAGTTTGATAAAATGGTGTTCAGCAAACCATATGTATGTAATTCTCGATTTACATGCTGCACCCGGAGGACAGGGAAAAGATGCAGCTATCAGCGACGCTGACCCTGCTAAACCTACGCTCTGGGAAAGTGCTTTTAATAAAAGCAAGACCATCGCTTTGTGGCGTAAACTCGCGGAACGCTACGTTAATGAGCCCTGGGTTGGCGGTTACGACCTTATCAACGAACCTAACTGGAGTTTTACAGCCGGTGGAAATCAAAACGGTTGTTCCGAAAATACGAATGCGCCATTACGGCAGATGTATATTGATATCACAACAGCTATCAGGCAGGTAGATACAAAACACATGATCATCATTGAGGGAAATTGCTGGGGCAATAATTACAACGGCATTTTACCTGCCAACTGGGACGACAATATTGCTTTAAGCTTTCACAAATACTGGTCAAACAACGATCAGGGTTCAATTGCAGGAATTATTGGTTTACGCAATCAATACGATATTCCAATCTGGTTGGGTGAATCAGGCGAAAATTCAAATGCATGGTTCACGGATGCTATTGAGCTGGTCGAAAATAATGGAATTGGCTGGGCATGGTGGCCTGAAAAAAAGATTAACTCAGTGGTTGATCCGCTTACTATTGTCAAAACACATGCTTATGAGGCTTTACTTGCTTATTTTCAATCTGGAGGTATAGCGCCTTCAGTCAGTTCCGCAACCACTACATTGATGGAAATGGCTGAAAATGCAAAAATCGGAAATTGTATCTATCACAAAGATGTTATCGATGCCATGTTCAGGCAGATAAATGATACAACCACATTGCCATATAATAAACACAGTATTCCGGGAGTTATTCCGGCCCCTGATTACGACCTGGGCCAGAATGGCAAAGCCTATTTCGATGTGGATAATGCCGACTATCATGTCACCACTGGAACATATACCGCATGGAACAGCGGCTACACCTATCGCAACGATGGGGTTGATATAGGCCCTTCGTTTGATTCCGATCCGTCTTCGAATGGTTATTATGTGGGCTGGACAGCGGATAATGAATTTCTGCAATATACCATCGACGTAGACTCAACGGCAGCATACAATGTTATTTTCAGATACGCAGCTTTAAATACGGGTTCTAAAATTAAACTTTTATTGAATGATGCAGTAATCACAGGCTCGCTGTCACTTCCTGCTACCGGTGGATACCAAACATGGGTTAATTTCACGATTAATGATGTTATCTTATACAAAGGCCAGCAAAAAATCAAAATTCTATTTGAAAAAGCAGGTGCCAACTTTAGTTCCGTAGGTTTTTTTTTAAGTAAAAAGATTGACGAAATTCTGTTTACACCTACCGCTGCCGAAACATACCTTCAAACAGAACTTATTTACCTGAGTTGCAACAAAATTTTTAACAGTTCAACCATTTCAAACAGTAGTTTCACTTGCACCGTTAACGGGCAACCTGTAAGTATATCGAGCGCTAAAATCAATGCAACAAATCCATCACAGGTAATTTTGAGTTTGGGGCAGCAGATATTTGATATCGATAATATCAAGTTAAGCTATTCCGGAGGAAATGTCAGCGCAGTCGACGGCTCATTCCTTCAGGATTTCAGCAACCTTCAGGTAAAAAACAATTTGCCGGTTTATACTCTTATACCTGGCAAAATTGAAGCAGAATCATTCAGTGTTAACCAGGGTTTGGTATTCGAAACCTGCTCCGATGCGGGAGGTGGGCAGGATGCAGGCTATACTAGTACAGGCGATTACCTTGATTACAGAGTGAGGGTGGTGAAATCGTCAAAATTCGACCTGGAGGTCCGGGCAGCATGTTTGAACGCTGCCGGTAAAATTGAAGTACAGCAGCTTAATTCATCTGGTACTGTAGTCAATTCTGTTCAGCTTAATATAGCCGTTACCGGCGGATGGCAAACCTGGCAGACTTTTAATACTTCTATTGATTTAACCGAAGGAATCTGGACGTTGCGTGTCAAAATTCTTCAGCCTGAATTCAACCTCAACTGGTATAGGTTTACTCAAAACAGCACTGGCATTGAGGAAGATGACAATTCCGGTTTCCTTGTATTCCCAAATCCGGCAAATGATGTAGTTACAGTTCTTATCCCGGGATCAACAGGTCATTCCAAGAATATCACACTTTGGTCGTCAACCGGTGCATTGGTACAATCAATCGAAGTAGCAAATACTGAAGTATCGAAAAAGCTTTTTGTCGGGAACCTGCCTAAAGGCTTGTATGTTGTTAAACTGGAAATGCCGGGTAAAATTGTTCGTAGTAAACTGATCCTGCAATAGTTAAACTTCTTCGTTTTTTTTTGATTTCAACATGAATTATACAAGAAATGTTTAAATTGTTTTTAATAAAAATAGGATATGCAACATACATCGTTTAAACTGGCTCAGGTTATTCTTTTGCTTTGCCTTGCGATTTGTATATCAATGAATTGCAGAAGCCAGGAAATCAATAAAAAACCTATTGCAATCAATAGTATTCCAGAAACGGGTGATAAAATTGGTATTTCCTGCTGGCTTACCAATCCTGATAAATCCGCATTACTTAAAAAACAGGATTCAAAGTTAATTTTCAGTATTTCCTCGAATCAATATTCAGCAATTAATGTAGATGAAGCTAATAGCTTTCAGGTAATGGATGGTTTTGGTATCGCTCTTACTGGTGGAAGTGCATACTTGATTAATAAATTAGCTCCCGAAATCCGGGATGCGTTATTGAAAGAGTTGTTTTCGCAGGATAATAATTCGATTGGCATCAGCTATCTTCGGATCAGCATCGGTGCTTCTGATCTGGATGCAGCAGTATTTTCATACGATGATTTACCGGCAGGTGAGAGTGATCCCAAACTTGAGAAATTCAGCCTGGACAAGGATAACGCTAATCTTATCCCGGTTTTAAAATCGGCACTGAAGCTGAATCCGAAAATAAAAATTATGGGGTCACCCTGGTCGGCTCCTGTTTGGATGAAAAGCAATAAAAATTCAAAAGGAGGAAGTCTGTTACCTGAATACTATGATGCGTATGCAAAATACTTTGTCCGCTATATCAATGAAATGAAAGCATCAGGCATCCCAATTGATGCCATCACCATTCAGAATGAGCCTTTATTTGGTGGCAATAATCCAAGTATGGTAATGCCGGCAACTGAGCAACGCGATTTTATTATAAATAACCTTGGACCTGCGTTTAAGTCTGCTGGAATAAAAACAAAAATTATTGTTTACGATCATAATTGCGATCATCCGGAATATGCAACAGATATCCTGAGTGACCCCAAAGCATTTGAGTATGTTGATGGTTCTGCTTTTCACTTGTATGGAGGTGAAATTTCTGCTTTATCGCAGGTTCACAATGCCTATCCAACCAAGAATGTTTACTTTACCGAACAATGGGTTGGAGGCCCGAGTAAATTCGGACATGATATGAAATGGTATATGAAAAATGTTATAATTGGAGCAACCCGTAACTGGAGTAAAAATATTATTGAATGGAACCTGGCGTCGGATTCATTGTACGACCCGCATACCCCGGGAGGTTGTACTTCCTGCGAAGGTGCCATTACAATAAGTTCCAAAATTTCCCGTAATGTATCCTACTACACACTGGCACATGCTTCCAAATTTGTACCGGCCGGATCGGTAAGGATTGCATCAAATTCTCTTTCGGATTTGCCAAATGTAGCATTTAAAACACCCGACGGACGGAAGGTGCTTATCGTTTTAAACAGCAGCGATAATACTCAGACGTTTAATATAGGGTTTGGCGGAAAATCAGCAACTACATCCTTAAGCGGTGGGGCAGTAGTCACATATGTTTGGTGAGTATAGAAATCAATAAATAGAAAAGCAATAATTTAATGAATAACCGGACTTTCTTCTTAAGCACACTAATCATTTTTGCAATAGCATCTGGCGCCTGTAAAAAAAATGAATCAGTAACTCCAGACCTCAATATTACTGATACACTCAGCGTTGCTGAAGGCACGCTATATCAGCACAAAGCAATTATCCCGGTAACACTTAGTTCGGCAACCGATAAGCAGGTTAGTTTTGTTTGGTCCACCAGCGATAATACCGCGACCGCAGGCGAAGATTATTCGGCTGCGAATGCTTCGTACATTGTATTTAAACCCGGAGAAACCACTAAAAATATTGAGGTTCAGATTTATAGTGACTCCACATTCGAGCCCGACGAAACTTTTTATGTTACACTCAGCAATGTTCAGAATGCTAAAGTAACGACTTCCCGCATTACGGTTACCATTAAAAATGATGATATCTATGATCCGACTCCGGTTCATTCTGATATTTCTTACTGGCTTACCAAAGCGGATAAATCGGCATTGCTCAAGAAACAAAGTGCTGCCTTGAATTTCTCTTCCACAACAAATCAAAATCCAACAATAAATGTGGATACGACACTCACATACCAGGAAATTGATGGTTTTGGTTATGCTATGACTGGCGGAAGCGCTTTTCTCATCAACAGTCTTACTTCCGAGAACCGTGATGTCTTATTGAGGGAATTGTTTTCAACTGATGATAACTCCATTGGCGTAAGCTATCTTCGGGTAAGTATTGGGGCTTCTGACCTTAGTACCTCGGTATTTTCGTACGATGATATGCCAAGTGGCCAAACCGATATAAACCTCACAAATTTTAACCTCGGACCGGACAAAGTTGACCTTATCCCAGTTTTAAAGTCCGTATTACAGCTTAATCCCAAAATCAGAATTCTGGGTTCACCCTGGTCGCCGCCCGTCTGGATGAAAAGCAACAAATACTCTGTTGGAGGAAGCCTGTTGACTGAATATTACGATGTGTATGCGCATTATCTTGTTCGTTATATCACCGAAATGAAATCGCAGGGGATCCCTATTGATGCCATCACCATTCAGAATGAACCTTTAAATGGAGGGAATAATCCGAGTATGGTTATGCAGGCAACTGAACAAAGGGATTTTATAAAAAACAACCTGGGGCCGGCTTTTAGGGCTGCCGGTATCACAACGAAAATCATTCTCTATGATCATAATTGCGATGTGCCGGACTATCCTATAACAATCCTCAACGATCCGGATGCAGCTCAGTATATTGATGGATCTGGCTTCCATCTGTATGGCGGTGATATTTCGGCTTTATCGACTGTACATAATGCGTTTCCCTCAAAAAACCTGTATTTTACTGAACAATGGGTTGGCGGTCCTGGCGAATTCGCCGGAAATATTAAGTGGCATCTGCAGAATTTAATAATTGGAGCAACACGCAACTGGAGTAAAAATGTAATTGAATGGAACCTGGCTTCCGATCCAACATACGATCCGCATACAAATGGTGGCTGCTCCACCTGTGAAGGTGCCCTGACTATAAGCTCAGGATTTACGCGAAATGTGTCCTATTACATTGTTGCCCACGCATCGAAATTTGTTCCTGCAGGGTCTGTGAGAATTGCGTCAAACCTGCAGACGAATTTACCGAATGTAGCTTTTAAAACACCAGATGGCAAAAAAGTGCTGATTGTGTTAAACAGTGGCAGTAATGTACAATCATTTAATATCGGTTTTAAAAATAAGGTAGCCGTTACTTCACTAAGTGGAGGTTCGGTTGCAACCTATGTATGGTAATAGCCGGGAAGATTTACGGATAATTTGGACACATAGTATCTGATATTTGAATGGAATAAAAAATTGAGAAAAACACAATTAAAATAATTCAGTATGAAATCATTGATTTTTTTAGCCGGACTGAGTTTGCTGTTTGCAAGTACTGGTCTGAGAGCTGGAAACGGAACCGCAGCCGCTACTCCTCCAAAGGGCAAAAAAGTAGTTGTTTACACCACAGCCGAAAATACAAAGCTGAGGATTTCACAGACTGAAACAGTTCAGTTTGTTGATTTTGGCCAGCCAAAGGAAACACAACCCTGTGTTTTTGTGGATCCGGCAAAAACCTTCCAGACATTGGTTGGTATTGGCGGGGCATTAACTGATGCTTCTGTTGAAACATTTGCAAAACTGCCAAAAGAAAAGCAACAGGAATTATTGCAGCAATATTATGATGTGAATAAAGGCATTGGTTATTCAATAGCGAGGACCAATATTCACAGCTGTGATTTTTCGAGTGGCAGTTATACCTATGTTACTGAAAATGATGCTGCGCTGAAATCCTTTAGTGTGGCACACGATAAAGAATTCCGGATTCCGTTCATTAAACAGGCGATAGCTGCTGCGGGGGGAAAGCTAACCTTGTTCGCCAGCCCATGGAGCCCGCCGGCATGGATGAAGGATAATAACGACATGCTTCATGGTGGGAAATTGCTGCCAAAATACGATCAGAGCTGGGCTAATTATTATATAAAGTTTATTAAGGCCTATGAGGCTGAAGGTATTCCGGTGTGGGGATTAACTGTACAGAATGAACCTATGGCTACTCAAACCTGGGAATCATGTGTTTTTACTGGCGAAGAAGAACGTGATTTTATTAAGAAATTCCTTGGGCCAACTTTGCAAAAAGCAGGTATGGGTAACAAAAAACTTATTGTCTGGGACCATAACCGCGATTTGATGTATCAGCGTGCCAGCACGGTTCTCGACGATCCTGAAGCTGCGAAATATGTTTGGGGAATTGGTTACCACTGGTACGAAAGCTGGACCGGCGGAGGTAATATTTATGAAAATGAGAAACGTGTTGCTGAAGCTTATCCCAAAAAGAACCTGATTTTTACAGAAGGTTGTGCCGAAGTCTTCGACATTGCTAAATTGGCGGATTGGAAATGGGGAGAAAAATATGGTATTTCTATGATAAACGATTTTAATATCGGAACAGTTGCATGGACAGATTGGAATGTGTTACTCGACGAAAAAGGAGGCCCGAATCATGTTGGTAATTTCTGTTTTGCACCTGTACATGCCGATACTAAAACAGGCGAGCTTACATACCTGAGTTCCTTTTATTACATCGGGCATTTTTCAAAATTTATTCGTCCTGGCGCTAAGCGGATCATCAGTTCATCAAGCCGTGGTCAACTTCTTACGACTGCTTTTTTAAATACTGACGGTAAAATCGCTGTGGTTGTAATGAATCAAAGTAATGAAACAATTCCTTACCGCTTATGGATGGCAGGACAGGCAGCGGAAATTACCAGTTTACCTCATTCAATTCAAACGTTAGTTATTGAATAATTGGATTTTTTGGGAAAGTCCTTATGTTTAGACTTTGACAGTTTTTGCTGGAATAGCCGGAACGAGTATCGCCTATTTTAGTTTAAGAATTTCTCTTTCTAAAAAAGTATTAGACATTTTGAAATCAGGCTGTGATCAAACGGATAATAAGTTCTGTGCTGAGTTTAATACTTTTTCGCTGAGTTCAAATTTAAACTGCACAAAAGTTAATATTGCGAACTTCTGCGACACTGAGCCATTTTATATTTAATCCATTTTTGTGTTACCCTTTGTTATCTTTGAAAAAGTTATTAGCTGTAAATAAGAATATTTTGAGAGTTTCTGTTTTTTGTGGAATATTAATACTGTTTCTTAATTCAAAGTCATTTGGTAATACTGAATTTGATTCATCCCTTGGCTATACTATCGTTAAGTTTCAGGATACAAAGCAGTTAAGTATTTCAGACAGTGATTCAACAAAGAAATTGCTAAGATCAGGTGTATGCATCCCGGGATATATTCTTAATACCGATACCAATGCCTGCACCGGAAGCACTGTAGAATTGAATAGCCGGACTGCACTTACATATCAATGGCTGCCTGCTGACCGATTCAATAATTCTACCGACCAGAATCCTTATATGAAAATTGATAGTTCACGGACGTATCACCTCGAAATAACTAACTATACGAATAACCTTATAGTTAATCCTGATTTTGAACTTGGAAATACAGGTTTTGTAACCGGCTATACAAATTGTAATGGGAGCGATTGCCTGAATCCGCTTGGCGATAACGGTTATGCTATTGGCAGAGATGCAAATTATTTTCATATACGGTTTGTCGGAAATGATCACACCAGCGGTTCAGGGAATTTTATGATTGTTAACGGCGCTAGGCCATCCTTAACAGTCTGGCAGCAAACTATTCCTGTTACACCTGATACGAAATATGCTTTTGGTGCCTGGATCAGTACAATGATAACGTTAAGCCCGGCACAGATTCAATTTTCAATAAATGGAAGCCAGATTGGGTCCTTATACAATGCTCCGGATTATGCAAACAAGTGGGACCAGGTTTTTGCTACATGGTATTCAGGTTTATCAACATCAGCTACTATTAAAATTGTGGATATTCTGCCAATTCTGGAAGGAAATGATTTTGGGTTAGACGATTTGTTTTTCGGTGAAATTATATCCTGTTCTGACAGCATTTCCATAATGGCTTCACAAAATGTGAGCCTGGGACGTGATACACTTATAACTCCTCCTGACCAGCATATGGTTCTTACACCTGCTGGCGGCCCTTTTGAATACTACATTTGGAATACCGGCGATAGCACACAATCAATTACCATTACAGAGCCAGGAAGATACTGGATAGCGGCAACAGACCAGAACGGGTGCAGAACTGTTGATACGATCAACGTGAAGAATTCAAAAGAATTTATTGTATTCCCCACTGCTTTTACTCCAAATGCGGATGGATTGAATGACATTTTTCGTCCAATTGTTAGTAATATCAGTAATTTCCATATGACGATATACAATCGGTGGGGGCAGTTACTTTTTGAAACAAGTGAAATGATAACCGGATGGAATGGAAATATCAGGGGTGAAAAGTGCCCTTCAGGTCTTTATGTTTATGTTGTCGATTACGAGGTGCAGGATGCTGTCGAAACAAAAACGAGTAGAGGGAGTTTTACCCTAATTCGGTAAACTGTTTATCATTCGGTTGTGTCCTGATGTCTTACAATATTTCTGGATTTTACCTAACAGGATTGTTAAGATTATGATATCTCAGCTGGTAAATATTTATTTCATGGAGATGCAAAAATACGCAAAAAATATCGTATATTTATAGGGCAATATTATGGTTATGAGTACTATAGTAATATTACTTGTTTCTGTTTTGTTAGTTTTAGCATCCATAACTTCGGTGGCACAAGATGTTATTACCGGTAATCATCCCAAAATGTCATATCCGAAAGATGATGGATCGAATAACAATTATTCTAAAATAAGCGCTGCAGGCTCTGAATCACAAAATATACACGAACAACAGAACGGTTTATCTAACCAGGTTTATATAAGCAACAAATGGACATTGGGTAAAATAGTACTTCATGATGGACGTATAATTGATAATTATTTCCTGAGATACAATTTCCTCACTGATCAGATTCAGTTTATTGCAGGTAAGGATACCCTTGTTTTTGCTAACCCGCTGGATTTGAATATAGTGACTTTTGATGGTCATACTTTTGTCTACGAGAACTATTACTACCAGGATAGCGTTCGCCAGGGATATTTCGAACTCATAGTTCCCGGTAAGAACAAGCTGATGTTAAAAAGGATAGTTACCAGCCAAAAACCAGATTCGAAATATCCCTTGAATGAATCTTTAACAAAATATGAATTTGATGAATGTTATTTTATAAGCAAACCGGGTGTGCCTGCGAATAAACTGGCATGTAATCGCAAAAGTGTTTTGAGATTTTTAAATGAACATAATGAGGATATTTCAGAATACCTGCGAATTACCGGCAACAAAGTCCGTACGATCGAAGATCTTAAACTCCTGGTATCCTATTACAATTCACTGGATGAGGAATATTAAAAACGCTTCCAAAACCTGTATCTTTGGTGCCTCATTGCAAAAAAGTGAATGATTATTTACCCGAATCACGACTTAGTTTCTTATTTAAGCCTTTATCTGACTGCAACATTTGCCCGCGTAACTGTAATGCCAACAGGTTGAGCGGGGAGGTTGGAGTATGTGGAAGCGATGCCGGTTTCAATATCGGTTCTATCTGTATTCATCACGGAGAAGAACCGGTTATCAGCGGCCCAAATGGAATCTGCAATGTATTTTTCAGCCGTTGTAACCTTTCCTGTGTTTATTGCCAGAATTACCAGATCAGCTGCAACCGGGGCGAAGTAAATGATACGCTGATGCAGTTAAGTGAAGTGGTGGATTCAATCATAAAAAACCTGGAACAGGGTTGTCATGCAGTTGGTTTTGTATCACCTTCGCATTATATTCCTCATGTAAAAGCAATAATAGAAACGCTCCGATTATTGGGGCATAACCCTGTATTTGTTTATAATACAAATGGTTACGATAAAGTGGGGGAAATTAAATCCCTTGAAGATTATATTGATATTTACATACCGGATTTTAAGTATTCGGATAATATCCTGGCACGAAAATTTTCAAAAGCTGGCGATTATCAGCAGTTGGCATTAGCGGCTATTAAGGAAATGTATCAGCAAAAAGGATCAACTTTGGTGATGAATGAAAATGGCTATGCAGAAAAAGGTTTAATTGTCCGTCACCTGGTATTGCCGGGGAATATAGAAAACAGCATTAATGTATTACGACAGATTGCAGATATTTCAACTTCCATTGCGGTTTCACTTATGGCACAGTATGGGCCTACACCAGCAGTGATGAATCATCCAGTCTTAGGTAGAACTCTATCGAAAGAAGAATATGAAGCAGTTAAAACCGAACTGGAAAATCTCGGTTTCTACAAAGGCTGGGTGCAGGATCTCGAAAGCAGCGAAAATTATCTACCTGATTTTGAACAGGATAACCCTTTTGGTTGATTAATTGATTCCTAAAGCCAATAAAACAGTTTTAAAAGTTAACTAAAAATTAACTCTTTATTTCGGATTCCTCTTTGTACTTTTGTATATAAGATTAAAATCCGGTCCAGGAATTCTTTTTCTGAATTCCATATTCTTATAGCCAATCCCAGATCAGATGAACGTACCTTTTAAAATTATTAAGCTTACAAAGGAATCTTTAGAGCCAATCTTACTGAATCCAATTCCATTGCACAGGCACGACCACGAGGAACTGATTATTGTTACTTCAGGTAAACCCGTTCATACTCTTGATTATACCAAAGAAGAGCTTTACCCTCCTGTAATTGTGTATGTTGCTCAAGGGAAAGTGCATAATTTTACTCCCGATAGTGACACTGGAGGTTGGGTTATTCGTTTTAAAAATGAACTCGTTCCAAATAGCCGTTTTAACTTTTATTCCAATTTTCTGGATCAGATCAATTACAAACTTAATGATGATTACTGCAGCACGACTTTGAATTCGTTATGCGAAATAATGTTGAAGGAGTTTGAGGAGGAATCTGTTAATTACCAGGTTATTAAACATTTATTGAGTGCTCTGTTAACCAAACTTGAAGCCGACAGTAAGCAGGAATATCTCGATGGAACAGCAGCTAACCGGTCGCAGATGATAACATTCAACAGTTTTCTGAAAATACTGGAATTCAATTATATGCGACCCGATGGAGCAGATTTTTATTCTGAAAAGCTTAACATGAGTACGCGCAACCTGAACCTGATCAGCCAGTCTGCGTTCGGAAAAAGTGTGACAGAGATCATTGAAACCCGTAAACTTATTGAAGCGCGTAGCCTTCTTTTGAATTCAGGGAAGTCGGTTTCTGAGATCGGTTATGAACTTGGGTACAACGAAAAGTCTTATTTTACACGGGTTTTCCACAAAAGGACCGGTGTTACTCCTACCGAATACAGGGAACAGTTGCATACCGACATTTCCTGATGTTACCACACATCTTCCTGAAAGTGTAACCTCCTACACCGGGAGTGGTTGTAATTTTGCTTTATCAAATTAATCATTTAAAACTTAAAAAAATGGCAGCAAAAACAACTTGGGTTATTGACCCTACACATTCCGAAATAGCTTTCAAAGTAAAGCACCTTATGATTTCAAACGTTAAGGGTTCGTTCAGCGAATTCAGCGGACAGGTATTAACCGATGGTGATGATTTTTCAACGGCTGAAATTAGTTTTCAGATTAACCCGGCTTCAATAAATACGGGAGTTGGTGATCGCGACGGACACTTAAAGAGCGCTGATTTTTTCGATGTAGAAAATTTCGCAGAGATTACATTTACTTCAGGCAAACTTGCAAAAACAGGCGGCGACGAATTCGAACTCACCGGATATCTTACTATTAAAGGAGTTTCACAAACTATTAAACTTGATGTTGAGTTTGGTGGATTAATGACCGATCCATGGGGAAACGAAAAGGCAGGGTTTACCCTCAATGGAAAAATCAACCGTAAAGATTTCGGACTTACCTGGAATGCTACACTCGAAGCAGGCGGTGTATTGGTTGGTGAAGAAATCCGCATTAGCGCCGATGTGGAATTAGCAAAACAAAAAGCATAAACTCTCGCTTTAATGTCGGGGGAATATTATGAAAAGAAAAGATTTCCTTAAATCACTTGCACTTTTACCTTTAGCCGGATTTGCCATGAACTTGAATAAATTGAACCTACTTACCGA
>CAIWMA010000258.1 GCA_903913645.1 uncultured Bacteroidales bacterium
GGCTTGGACATATTTGAGAACGTCTTCATACAGCAAAGGATTAAAGATTATTAGCAATTGTCATTTCAAAGACCGACATCATTTTACTTTCGGCATCATGCCACCATCCTCAATCAGTTGCCTTGTCTTTACTACATCAACCAAGTAATGTTTTCTGCTTTTAGTGATTGCCAAAACCGAAACAGGGATCGTTCCGGCATCTGCCAGAACCCTGATTCTTGATTGAGGAATGCCAAGCGTCTTAGATGCTTCAGGGATCTTCTGCCATCTTTTAGGAGCGGTTATTTCAAGCGCGAGCCGTATGCTCCGGAGTTCTTTTAAAATCATTTCTTCGTTACTCATAAAATTTGAATGTTTAATTTTCGGCAAATGTATTTATTATTTATAAATCCTATTGCAAATTATTAAATTATTCAAAGAATAATCATATTACACTGATTATCTGATCTGTAAATATTATTACTCTATTAAATAGCGATAAATAATAAAAAATACTTGACTTGTCACATCAAATAGTTTACATTTGCGAAACAAATTAACATCTGATTAATACTATTAAGCAAAATGAAAGTCGATGGTAACAAGATCAAGACAATGCTAACACAAATCGGGTCCAGTCAAAAAGAACTTTCTAAATTTTGCAAGATTAACACTGCGACCGTAAGCAAGCTTATTAAGTCCGGGCACACCAGTGAAGCTAATGCGCGGTTAATCGGAAGTTTCTTAAAAGTAAATTTGAATGAGATAGCGACCTTTGAAAATGGCGATCCGATCCCCGTTCCTTCAGAAAATGTGGTTTACGTCAAGGATCCGGAATGTGAAAAGCAGATACTTGAATTGATGGATAAGGTAAAGGATTTAAAAAAGATAATTGAATTGCAGGAAAAAATCATTTCCCATTGTGATGCGAACAATCAAAATAATGAAAATCTGATACCATAAATAATTAACCCCAAGTGTTTGCAAACACTCAAAATAACACATATTTAATACCATGAAGAATAATACTCTGGGAAACCCAACATAGATAGGCGAAGCAGAAAATCGTCGTAGCCCCGTCCGGTCCGCTCAAAAGCTTAAAACAATGAAACACTAAGTTCCAAAGACTGCACTGTTACTGGTTTTAAGCTTTTTTCGTTCTTGGATTGAAAGTGATGTCTTCAAAGATTTTGGCAAAATGTTGGACAATTGTTAGACAATTGAAAACATAAGCCAAATGAAACCTACCTTTAAGATTTTTCCCCGGGTCCGTTCTATAAAACAGAATGGCGAAGTTCCTGTTTATATCAGGGTAACTATTAACCGGCGCTCCAGATTGCTATCCTTAAACCTTTCCTTCCCATTTCCGGACCTGTTAAAACATTGGGACCCAAATAAATGTTGCCTTGTTCCCCCTGATGGTGATCCGCTTTGGCTGGAAAAAATATCCAGGAAGTATTGGGATGAAAAGGAGTGCCGCATAAAATCCTATGTTAATGTCAACCCCCTGCGACTTAAACAAGTTAACCAGGAACTGGAGAAAATTAATACTCGAGCCAGGACAACAATTCATCA
>CAIWMA010000259.1 GCA_903913645.1 uncultured Bacteroidales bacterium
TATCCTTTACGTTTGCTACTTCCTTTTTCAATTTCGGCAATATTATACGCTGCGTTGCGGCCCATGAGTTCAGCAATATGCCCTTGTTTAGCAATCCATTCCGGGCCTTCAAGGGCTGCAATATCGCCCACAGCATATACGTTCGGAAAGCCAGTTGCCTGGCCATAATTGTCAATCTTAACAAACCCGGCTTCTGAAAGTGGCAAATCGGAATTTTGCAGCAGTGCCGGGCCAGTTCCGGCAGCAATGAACATGGTAAAATCAGAATCCAGTTTCGAATCGTCTTCGAAAATTACTCCATCACTTACAAATTCCTTAATCTTTTTCCCAAAGCGTTTGTCGATTTTATAGCTGGTAAACATTTTGTCCATCATGGCTAAAGCGCCTTTACCCATACGGGCTCCGGGCTCATCCATGGGCGCAAAAAACGTCAGTTCAAACTTCTCCCTGAGTTTTTTGGTTTTCAAATAGTTGTGGATATTAAATATAAGTTCAAAAGCAGGTCCACCGCGGACGGCAGATTTGTCTTTTGGATTTCCGCCAAACCCTATCGCTATTTTACCGCTGCCTTTTTGAACCAATTCATCGAGCTTGTTCCTGATTTCCAAAACCATTTCGGGCTTGGCACAAATTGATAAAGTATTATTTATGCCTTTATGTTGCATTTTCTCTGCGCCAAAAGCAACAACCAGGTAATCATAGGTTAAGGTTTGGTTTGCACAGATAACCTTGTTTTCAGTTGCCTGAATTTCAGTTACTTTATCAATAATAATATTAAAAGGATATTTCTTTTGAATAGTTGCCAGTGGCACTTTTACATCATTGAATTCCTTGATATGAACAGGTACCCAAATAGAAATGGGATATAAATATAAGTAGTCCCGATCAGAAACCAGGGTAATATCAAATTTGCCTTTTTTCTGGAATTCAATGGCAGTCTGCACTCCGGCAAAACCACCACCGAGAATTAAAACTTTTTTCATTTGTCAGTCACTTTTTATTGAAATGAAAACTCAGTTATAAAATTTTTATTCGTCACTATTCGGGCATAATTCTATCGCAACCAATAGCCCGGCCCAGTTATAAAGTGCCAGTTTAAAAGCTAATCAATGAAAGAAGTAAGTTCGTATTATTTCAAGCTTACTTTGAAATGTGCAGATGCCAACAGTGCTTTCTAGCGCTTTATCAGAATGGCCCTATAACCGATTTGACGATCTCAAAAGTTTCGTCGGACGCACCATTTATGGCTTCGGCAGTTTCAGCAGGTAAACCGGCAGCCATTGCAGCCATGTTGAGAAGAGTAACATAGGTTTTGCCATCTTCTTTTTCGTACACCGAAATACGGCAAGGCATCAGGATTGAACTGATTCTTTCGTCATTTCTTTCAAGCATCTTACCTGAATAATCAGCTTTACAGATCTCGACTACCTGAACGGGCCTGACGTCTTTGCCTGATTTTGCCAAGGATTGCTGCAGATTGTGATTAGCAGGGTTCTGCCATTCTCTTTTATCTGCGGCTGCAATTAGTTTTTCAACTGTAGTTGGCACATCGAAAGGGCTAAGTTGCTCAATAATAAATTGGTTTGTGCTCATGGTGCTATCAATTTTTAGTTTAACTTAATTCTTTTGCGATTGCAATTGCTGCTATGGTTCCATCGGCAACAGCCGTGGTAATCTGCCTGTATTTTTTACTGATAACATCGCCAACGGCATATACACCGGGCATACTGGTACGCATGTCTTCGTCTGCTTTGATGTAACCCCATTTATCGAGTTCCAGTTTGTCCCTGAACAAATCGATATTCGGTTTCATCCCGATAAAGACGAATACTCCGTCGCTAACCAGTTTTGTTACAGTTTTAGTTTTCAGATCCTCTACTTCGGTAATCATTTTGTCGCCTTGGCGGGAGAACGATCTTGGCTCATGCTCAAAGAGAACGCTGATTTTAGGATTTGCGAATAATTTCTCCTGTGCCTGCTTGTTGGCGGTGAAAGTATCAAATTGGTGAACCATGGTGATCTTGCTCGCAAATTTGCTGATGAAATCCGCTTCTTCCACCGCTGAGTTTCCACCGCCGATAACTACTACTTCCTTGTCGCCATAATATTTGGCATCGCAGGTAGCGCAGTAGGAAATTCCTTTGCCTTTCAATTCGCGTTCGCCTCTAACTCCCATCAAATTGGGTGAAGTTCCGGTTGCAATGATAATTTTCTTAGCCTTGATTGTTTCAAATTCATCGACAACAACTTCCATCTTTTCCAGGTCAATTTTTGAAACATCAACAGCTACTTTATAAATGGTGCCGCAGAGTTTGGTTTGCTCCGACATATTATGTGAAAGCAAATAACCAGGTTGAGGATCAATAAATCCGGGATAGTTGGATACTTCGTGGGTCGTTGAAACATGGCCGCCTGGCAGTGCTATATCAATAAGCACAGTATTAACTTTCGACTGGCAGAGGTACAGGCCGGCTGTAAGTCCACCGGGACCTGCACCAAGAATGAGAACATCAAATTCGGAAACAGTAGGTTTGATGTCTTTCTTAATTTCTTTTACCCTTTCAGGCGACAACATGCTATCCAGCTGATGGATAATATCGCTGCGTTTGATGCCACCAGTCAGTGTTTCTGCTACCTGTACGCCATTATCGAAGAAGAGTAGGGTAGGTGATGACTTAACGCCTAACTGCTCAGCCAATGGCTTATTTTGCTGGCGAAACATTTTAAAGAACTTGATATCGTTGCCATATAGCTTCGCCAAACCTTCGAATTTGGGAGCAACAGCTTCACATGGCGGGCATTCGGTAGAATAGAAATCGAGGACAACTTTGCCACCGGCAAGGATCTCGGTTTCAAATTCGGATGAGGTTATTTCTTTCATTGTTTATTTTTTGATAAGATTCTTTTATGTTTTAAACAACAATAAAGCTATGAGCCAATTTGTTTATGATTAGTCTTTCAAGAGACGCGAGCATCGCGTCTTTACATAGATACTAAGATGATTTTTCGAAGTAGGCTGAAAATCCAAGTTCGAGTAATTCTTTTACCGGGCGGCAATCGGTTGAGCATACAGAGCCGGTTCTGTTTTTGGCTACGGAACCACAACCTCCGCCACAAGCGAGTTGCATGCTGCAGGTGCTGCATTCGGCAATGGCAGTAACGTCACGGCTTTCCCATACGTATATCATTTCCTCTTTACGGGAAACTTCGGGGTAGAATGTTCCCAGGGATTCATCTTCTTTGCCAACAGTGGCAGTACAGGAAAATATATGACCGGTGTAATCGAATGCCCATTCGGTTTTGCAGGCTGGACAGGCATCAAACAAAGGATCAGGAAGACTTCCGTTTTCGGCCAGGAATTTCGAGATGGAATAAGCTGGCTTATAAAATTCGAGAATGTACGGATGCTGCTTTACCTGGTTGTAAATGGTTTCGTACAGTGAAATACGGCTGAAAAGTTTCTCAGAAGTTGCCTGGCAATGATGCAACTCATAATTCCGACCGAGCTGTGTTTTGAAAAATTCACTTTTGGTCCAGCCTTTATTGATGGCAAACTGAGCCATTTCAGGCAAACCATCAATATTTTCCTTGTCAACCACCATACGGAGGTTAACCGGTAAACTGTTTGCCAGGCAGGCATCTATTCCATCAACGATCTTTTCAAAAGTAGCACCGCCACCTTTCAGGAACCGACGTTTATCATGTACACTGCCTTTGCCATCGAGGGTAACCTGGATTTCGCGGATGCGAGCCTGCTTCAGAATATCGGTATAATCAACCAGCGAATAACCGTTGGTTACAAAGCAGACTTCAAGATCAATTTCATTAGCCAGTTTAAGGAGGTAAACAATCAAATCCTTCTGCTTAGGCGAATTGAGCAATGGCTCACCACCAAAAACGGTAAGGTATTTCTTGCGACCTGCAAACTCTCTATTTATGTAGCTGAAGAAAGCATCAATCACTTCATGTGTGAGAACCTGGCTGGCATTTGTATATTCGTCCTGGTAACAATAGGTGCAGGCGAAATTGCAACTGTAATTCGGAACAAAGAACAACTGTACTTCATCCTCATCACGGGTATCGATAAAATCGAGATATTTGCTGCGATAAAGCCGATCTTCCTCTTTTTCATCCACAAAGTAACCATGTTCAGCCAGATTTGTCTGGAAGTCAGTGGTAATCTCTTTTCCAGCAAGGAAATCATGTATCATTTTACCTTCTTCAGGATCCAAAATATCAGCGCTACCGCTGAGCAGATTAACGATAAAAAAGTTATCTGATCCGGAAATCCTGGAGAAAATATTATGCTTAGAGTAATTCATTTATACGTATTTAAAAGTTACAACCGGTGAACCCATTAAGTTTTCACAAGCCATTTATCAAATCACCGTTTGTTAATCGTGACAACCCACAACCGTTTTTGAGGTTTTAGCGCAACACTGAGCTACTTTTTTTGTGTTTACTTTCTGAACTTCGATTTTCTTTTTAACAAGACTTTTCATGGTAAGATGTATTAAGTGGTTATTTAACTAATAAGATTTCGTGGATCTTTTTCTCAAGCGTTTCGGAAGAAACAAGACCAACCGACTGTTGTGGCTGACCATTAGCAGGAATAAAAAGCAGTGTTGGCATACCCGAAATGCCCATACTTTGTGCTAATTGCTGTTCGGCATCAACATCTACTTTGTAAACTATGATCTTGCCTTTGTATTTTACTGCGAGATCTTCAAGGAGAGGTGATAATTTTTTACAAGGCTGACACCATGTTGCATAAAAATCAATTATTGCCGGTAATTGACCTTCGTATTTCCATTGCGGGTTAATGGGGTAGTTATAAACATTTGCTTTAAATGTTTCGTTTGTAAGGGCAATAATAGAACCGGATGTATTATTAACATTACCTGAGGAACTATTACAGTTAGTCAACAATATTGTGAAGCCTAACGCTAATAAAATTAATATTTTTTTCATTTGTATTTTAAAATTAATTTAGTTGCCACAACTGCATGGGCCTGCACCTTTTTGCCCGGCTATTGTAAAACTGCATACCTCAGCATTTCCTTTTGCATAAGGCACCGATTCTTCGAGTATTTCAACTGAGGCGAAGCCTGCCTTTTCGAGCTGCTGCATATATTCGGCACGGGTAACTGAGCCTGCCCAACATTCGGCGACAGCCACAGGATCATTGCGGTATTCGTCAGCAATAGGAGCCGTTGCATAAATATCACTTATCACAAACCTTCCACGTTTTTTAAGAATACGGTATATCTCATTCCAAACAGCCTGTTTATCAGAAGCATGGTTGAGAGTGCAATTTGAGATTACCAAGTCCGCAACTTTATCAGGGAGTTCAAGCTTTTCGAGTTCGCTGCGCACAAAGCTGACGTTGGTTACACCAAATTTCTCTGCGTTACGGCGGGCTTTCTCAAGCATTCCATCTGAAATATCGATGCCGTAAACGAAACCGATTTTACCAACTGATTCAGCCATTCGAAGCACATCCGTTCCCCGGCCGCTACCCAGGTCGACACATACTTCACCGATTTTGGGTTCCGCGTAATTGATTGCTCCACCGCACGAAAGGCAGCATTCTGATTCGGCCAGTTCGCTATATCTGTTATTTATTTCTTTGATTTCCATATATTTATGATTATTGTAAAGGTATGCAAAAAATTAGCATGTTTTGCAAGGACTGTTAACAACAAAAAATCCCATAGCGGCTCCGAAAAGCGTACTTGAAAACGGGTTGCTGGTAATGGCACATGAACCAGAGGCACAGCCTACAAAGTGATAATACATAAATCCTCCGATTGCACCAATGATAGCACCTGCTGCAGGCTTCCAAAAATAGGATGAACGTATAAGTTCATTAAAATTCTTAGGCCGGGTTTCAGTTTCACAGGTTTCTTTCATTATTGTATTTTTTACTATTTGATTGTAATACTTTGCATTTGTTTTTAATACAGGAGGATTAAACAACTTTGCTGATTTCTTTTAAAAGGAAATCTTTGGTTTTAACTCCTACAAATCGGTTTATCTCTTTTCCATTTTTGAATAAAATCAATGTAGGAATACTGCGAACACCATATTTTGCTGAAGATGCCTGGTTTGAATCAACATCCAGTTTGGCTATTTTGGCTGTATTTCCGATTGCATCAGCGGTTTCATTTAAAACCGGAGCCATCATTTTACAGGGCATACACCAGGCGGCCCAGAAATCAACCAGGGTAACCCCGCTTTTCACCTGTGCCTGGAAATTTGTGTCGTTAAGTTCTTTAATAGCTGAATTAGTTTCGGTATCAGGCGTATTTTTTATCTTTCTGTAGGTAAAGTACATATACGTGATAAATCCGGCAAAAAGCAGAAAAGCAACAGTTACAGTTATTGTCATTATAAGGTGTGTTGAAGTTGTTTGTTTTGAGAAAGTTCATGGATATATTTTGAAGCAGCTAGTGCAGCAATTGTACCATCGGCAACGGCTGTTGTTACCTGCCTGTATCTTTTTACAATGGAATCGCCGGCAGCAAATACGCCTCTAATGCTGGTTTGCATATCAGTATCCACCACGATTTCTTTCCATTTATTCAATTCAATTTTGTTTTTAAGGAATTCGGTATTAGGAACGTATCCGATAAAAATGAAAACACCATCAATAGGATGATTTTGAGTGTTGCCGGTTTTCAGATCAGTAATTTCGACACCTTCCAATTTTTCATCACCGTGAAAAGCTGTGATGGTTGATTCCATCATGAAATTTATCTTCGGATGGTTACGGGCTTCTTCAATTGCAAATTCAAAAGCCTGGAAATGATCAAACTGATGAACTATGGTTACTTTGCTGGCATATTTGGTGAGTGAAACGGCTTCTTCGAGGGCTGAATTTCCGCCGCCGACAACAATAATTTCTTTCTCCGTAAAGAAATCGCCATCGCAGGTTGCGCAATACGAAATGCCTTTGCCTTTCAGTTTATCTTCACCTTTTACACCGAGTGTACGTGAACGTCCGCCGGGGCTTAGAATAACTGCATCGGCAGTAAACCTTGTACCATCGGCAAGAATAACTTCTTTTACATCACCTTCCAGATTCAGCGTTTCAACTATTATATTTGATTTGATATCGCAGCCGAATTTCTTTGCCTGGTTACGCATGATGGTCGAAAGCTGGTAACCACTTATGCTATCAACACCTGGGTAATTGGCTATTTCGTGAGTTAAAACCATCTGACCGCCAACGGTGCCTTCGTTTAAAATCAGTGTTTTCACCCTGGCACGCGAAAGGTAGATGCCTGCCGTAAGTCCGGCAGGACCTGCACCTATAACTATCACATTATAATGGTTGTTGGGATCCATATTACTTATTCAGCTGATTTAAATTCGGAATCGAGAATTGTACGAACCTGGGTCATAGACTGGATGCTAGATGTAGCTTTTACCAGTTTGCCGTTTTTGTAGTACATGGTAAAAGGAATGCCCATGAAACTTTTAACTTCCGGAACGTTACGGATTACGTGCGATTCAGGACTGTCGAATTCCATATCGGCAAATTTTACATTTGCATATTGGCTTTCCAGATCTTCCATGATTCCATAAACCGGAATACACATAGGGCCCATGCGGCCACAGCAGATCATTACGTTTTCGTTTTCGCTGATGAATTTCTGGTGAGCATCAGCGGTTTCTATGTGTTTTAAATTTGTGTAAAGCATTTTATTTAAGGATTTAGGGGTTGGGGATTAGGTTTTAGGGATTTCGGATGTTGGATTTCGGATTGATATTGAAATTCCATATTATTAAAGTATTACAATCTCATGAGTAATATCCATTGCTTTTCGATAAGCAGCTGAAACACCGCAATATTGTTCCTGTGAAAGGTTCACTGCTTTCTGAAGTTTGTCAGGTTCAAGACCTTCGCCTTTGAACTCATAAATGATGTGCATGGAAATATAATGTTTCGGATGTTCTTCGGTCATTTCAGCTTCGACCCTGATATTGAAATACTGAAGTTCCACCCGCATTTTTTTGAGGATTGAAACCACATCCATTCCTGTGCAACCAGCCAAAGAAGCGAGCATTAGTTCTTTTGGTCGGGCACCTTCATCGTTTCCGCCTACCACAGGCAAAGCATCCATTATAATGTGATGGCCGCTTACCATAGCGTCAAATTTCATGTTTCCCTGCCATGCTGTATCTACTGTATGTTTCATGTGTTTAAATGTTCTTTTTGATTACGCTGCAAAATTAGGCTGACTTCTCATATAAAAATGAATTCAAAATTATACATCAACAAGAAGTTCCTTGAGATTGCACAACTTTTACCTTAACTTAGTTCATCCTTTTAACAGGATGAATTAGAATGCCCTGAACAATCAGGCACTGATATAATACTTACTTTTGCATGATTATTATTTTATTATTTATGAAAACATATACTGCCCTTGATGATTGTGTGCTGGGAGGACTCAGCGCTCCATGTTTTGCTAAACTGCTGCCGGAAGAAATAGAATTGGTTCAGGAAAGTAAAATACAGGTACAGTTTCTTAAAGGAGAGACCTTAACCAAGCAAGGCGCATTTGCTTCGAGTGTACTATATGTAGTAGATGGACTTGTAAGGCAATACGTTATAGGTGACGCCAACCGTAATTTTAACCTGCGTATAATCCGCGGCGGTGAATTTATCGGCCTTTCGGCTGCTTTCAGCAAGAATACCTATGATTATTCGACGGTAGCTATAAAAGATACGTTAGTTTGCTTGATTGAAAAAGATGCGATCTCCGGGCTGATAAAGAGCAATGGAAACTTTGGCTATGGTCTGATAAAAAGGGTGTTCGATAATGACAGTTCGATGTACGACACCATCCGAAGTGTTATGTATAAACAAATGCACGGAAGACTTGCCGATGTTTTGCTTTACCTTGATAAGATACTTTATAATGACGAGAGTATTTTCGGTTTACTATCGCGTACTGAGATTGCAGACTTCGCGGGACTATCTATGGAAAGCACGGTGAAACTGCTGAAGGAATACGAAAAAGATGGCCTTATAAAGCTTATTAATAAAGACATTAAAATACTTCAGCGGGAAGCTTTGATAGAAATTAGTAAAAGAGGGTAGCGTAAGTAATTAGATAGGCGAAGGGCGATGGGGAGAGGGGAGAAAAGGAGAAAACTGTGGAAAAATTATATAGGACTGAACCGCAGGGAATTTTCATTAAGCAAATTCAGATTAATGATACAACCTGGAAGTGAAA
>CAIWMA010000260.1 GCA_903913645.1 uncultured Bacteroidales bacterium
AAAATTATGTTTCTTGGCTTGTAAAGATGTTTTTAAAATACTTTTTAAAAGACGTTTATGCTGACAAAACTAAAATGGAAGAAATTATCACTAATTCAGATCTGAATTGGACAGTTGTGAGGCCAGGAAGGCTATTAGACAAGGAATTGACAGAGAAATACCGTATTGAAAACAAATTATTCAAAGGAATTAATATAGGCGGAATTAATAGAGCTGACGTAGCAGACTTTTTAATAAAACAAGCTGAAAAACAAACTGAATTAAAAAAGTACATTGCAATATCTGAAAAATAGGATATAATAAAAGCCGAACCGCTAACAGCGTGCAAGCGCCATAACCCTGCCGCAGGCGCAACACAGGGTTACGAGCGCCTGCACGCGAACCGTGTAACGTGAGCGTCAGCCGTTAGCGACAAGCACAAGAGCCAAATTAAACAAGCGACAAAAGACCAATTCCAAAATATGACAGCACTTATTTTCTTCGGGACAATTATTGCACTACTAATTTATTCAGCCAGACTAATAATAAAAATTGTTAAACGTAAAACTTTAACTTCCACACTTAGGACACTAATATTAATAATTGTAACATATTCAGGATTGTGGGGTATCTTTTATTTTATACGTATCGACAAACCTGTCTCTTTAGGAACAGATATTTGCTTTGATGATTGGTGTGCAACAGTGACAAGAATTGAAAAACCAATATTTTTGGGGATTGAGAATCAGAAATTAAATCCACAAGGACAATTTATTATTCTTACTATTAAAATGTCTAATCATGCAAGAGGAATAGCTCAAAAACCCTCCGAACCAAGAGTTCACATAACTGATGAAAAAGGAAATTCATATTCTTTTTCAGTAGCAGGACAAAAAACACTTGAAAAACAAATAGGTGAGCAAATACCTGTAGACGAAAGACTTGAATTGAATCAATCATTAGAAACGCAACTTGTATTTGACATACCTAAGGCAGCCAAAAACCTAAAAATATTAATTGAAGAAGGACCTTTCATAACCAGGTTTTTATTTAATGAAAACAGAGATATCTTTCTCATACCTTAAAAAACGAAATGACAGTAATGCCTGGAAAGAAACGAATGCCTGCTGCTATCAACCTCTATAACAAATGCGGGTTTTTGAGCTGCGCTCAGGAGACCGCTTTGTTATTCGCTTCGCTTATGAGATCGCTTCGCTAAGTTCGTTAAGTTGCGTGTTCGTTGAAATATTTTAAATCTTTGCATACATTTCCCGATAAATCGGGACTAGGCGTGCTGGCAGAATTTGTGTAACAATTTAATTCGACACTTGTTATAGCATAGCGGATGTGTAAAAACGACCCGGGAATGGAATTAACAACTAAAATTAAATAATTTTACAATGTTTACAGTAGAACAAATTGAATTAGCCCACAGTAAAATAAAATCAGGAGCAGAATTTCCGAAATACATCCAGGAAATTAAAGAAATTGGAGTCACAGCATTTGAAACGTGGGTTACGGATAGTCATACCAAATATTCCGGAAAGGATGACTTTACAACAAAATCCAAACCGAAATATGAAGAGTTGGCAATAGCGGATAATAGTGATAAAGAAAAGTTCATTCAATATTTAAAAATCCATCAAAAGGGAGAAACAGACTATTTCACTTTTTGTAAACATTGCGCAGAAACAGGAATTGAAAAATGGATAGTTAACCTTGATAAAATGACTTGTATCTATTACGATAAAACCAAAAATGAAATTCTGGTGGAAATTATACCCACAACATAAACAACAACCAACGGGTAATAATAAACGCGATAAATAATGCGGGGTTTTCCCGATTTCATCGGGACAGACTCCCGAAAAATCGGGACAGGTAGTGTTCGTTGAAACATTTGTAATTTTTATATGCGTTTTCCCGATAAATTCACTGCTGCCGCACGAACTATCTCACCGGAGGTGATCCTTTTGTATGGCAAATGAAATTAAATAAATTTAAATCTAAAACCTGTAGCCGTATTTCAGGATTAAACAAATACACATCCCATAATAAAGGTCACAAAATGAAAAAAACGAGTTTAATTATCTTCGCTGTTATGTCATCCTTCTGCCTGGGTTTTGCATATAAGACAATTATCACAAAACAAACTGATAACCAGGCTAAAATGATAAAAGTAACAGGCATTGGCGGTATTTTTTTCAAATGCAAAGATCCTGGTAAGGTGAGAGCCTGGTACCTAAAACATCTGGGAGTGAATACGAACCAATACGGGGCAGTTTTTGAATGGCGGCAAGGTGCTGACACAACTAAAAAAGGATTTACACAGTGGAGCCCATTTGCGGAAAAGACGAAATATTTTGAACCTTCGGAAAAGGATTTTATGATAAACTACCGTGTGGGGAATTTAGAAGCACTGGTCGTAGAATTAAAAAAAGAAGGTGTTACTATTACTGATACAATCGAAACATTTGACTACGGGAAATTTGTTCATATTATGGACATTGAAGGGAACAAAGTGGAACTCTGGGAACCGAACGACCTCGAATATGAAAAATCAGGCAATCAACTGGGCTTCAAAACAACTAAATAAGTGGTTAAAAAAGCAAAAAAGCAAACCCGATAACACGGGATTTCTGACATACACCAGGACTATTGAAGGATGATGTTGAGACAAAGAGTTTCCCTGCTGCTGCAAGCACTATCTTGGACTACCGTACCGATTGACCCAACAACCATAACTAAACCACTATGAATTAAAACTCTTAGGTTTCTATAAATTGCAGGGTTTTAACAATTTTTGAATTAATAAAGGAAAAGAAATCTAAAACAGATATCATTAATCTTTGTTTAAGTATATCAATAAACAAATAAAATGAATCCACTGGTCGATAAATATTTAAGCAAAGCCGAAAAATGGCAGGAAGAAATGGAGAAATTGAGAATGATCGTTCTCGACTGCCAGCTTACCGAAGAATTGAAATGGGGCGTTCCGTGTTATACATTTCAGAAAAGCAATGTTGTAATAATACATGCATTTAAAGAGTATTGTGCGATTCTGTTTGTAAAAGGCGCCTTATTAAATGATGCCAATCGCATCCTGATCCAACAAACGGAGAATGTACAGGCGGGGCGCCAGGTCCGGTTCACCAATATTCAGCAGGTTATGGAGCAGGAACCCATAGTGAAAGCCTATATAAATGAAGCTGTTGAAGTGGAAAAAGCCGGTTTGAAAGTAGATTTTAAAAAGACTGAAGAATATATAATTCCTGAAGAATTTCAATCCAAATTAGCTGAAATCCCTGCGTTAAACACTGCTTTTAATGCATTAACACCAGGTAGGCAAAGAGCATATATTTTTTATTTTTCCGAACCAAAACAAGCCAAAACCCGTGAGGGAAGAGTTGAAAAATATATGCAACAGATTCTGTGTGGAAAAGGATTGAATGATCGGTAATTCCTGGCTAGTAGCTTGGTCGAAATAGTAAATAATGTTATAGTCCGGATAAAATGACAAAAAATATAATACCCTTAATTATTTGTTTGTTCTCCTTAACCTTATCCGCACAGAATCCAACACCTGGATTTGATGGAAAAAACTGGGTGGCGCCATATTCACTTGCAATCCCCGGTGGATGGGATGTTGAGAGGTTTTTAATTCCCATAAGCTTTGCGCCGCAAATTCCATACAATGGCGTTGAAGATATACGCTTTATGCCCGGCTGGGGAAATGCGCAGAGTAATGAATACTGGTCATACGCTTTCCTGTGGTATTTGAATGATACCCCGATGCTCAATGCACGAACAATTGAAAACAACCTGAAATATTATTACACTGGATTAATCAGCAGTAATATTGAAAGAAGCAAAGTGCCTGTTGACAAGATCATTGCAACAGAAACCAGGTTCAAAGAAACCGAATTAGTTATAGGAGATTCAGAAACCTTCCAGGGAACCGTTTATATGTTTGATTATATGGCAAAAAAGCCAATTACACTCAATTGTATTGTTCACGTAAAAACTTGTCAGGGCCCGGATAAGACTTTTGTCTTTTATGAAATATCGCCAAAGCCTTATACAGATAATGTTTGGCTAAAGCTCAATCAACTTTGGGAAGATTTTGATTGTAAGAAAAAATAAGCACTCAGTATTTTCAGTGTATCAGCCTGATTCCTTACAAGTTTTATGACAGGCTGAAAATAATGAAGTGATGTTATTAGTAAGTTTGCCCAAAATAGCTAAACTTGAACTGTTTGTTCGTCGGGAAGTTATTTTAAATTACCATCTTTGTAATTATTCTGACAATAAAAACAAACCACCCATGACTTTTTGGAAGATAACTTTTTGTGTTTTTTTCTTGTCTGCCTGTACTTTAATAAGTATTGGCCAGCGCCCACCAGCTAAGTATGGTAAGGTTGAGGAAAAGGAAATTACTCTCACATCATACAAGGGGGCTGATGCAGTTATTCTGAGTGATTATGGCGAATATAAATTCGATGCAACAACCGGAGTTGTGTTTTTTTTGTTTACCCATCATATGCGGATCAAAATATTAACCGAAGCAGGCCTGCGCTATGCAACACAGCAGATACCATATTATGATTTGCATTCAGCGTCCTACTACCCCTACAATGAAACATACAATTTACGTGCTCAAACTATAAATGTGAATGAAAAGGGGAAAGTTGTTGAATCGAAGGTAAAAGTCAGATCCACGGAAGTAGCAAAACCCGACGAGAACTTTAATGCCAGTGTAACTATCCATTTCCCTGACGTAAAGCCGGGTTCCATTATAGAATATGAAATCACCATTCCAACCATCGAAACAGTAAATCCGGCTCCATGGATTGTACAATACGATATACCAAGTTTATGGAATGAGTTGCGGATTATCACTCCCCTAGAGTTCGATTACGCCATCAAGCCCTATAACATTGATTATTCCAACGTTTCAGAAAACAAGGGTATTACAACAAGTGTAAAATACCCGGTACGATCTGTTACCATCAGCGCCAACCAATACCAGTTCATCCGGAAGGAAGTTCCTGCGTTACCCTATTCGGGGAATAGCATGGATTACAACAACAGCCGGATGATTGTTAAATTTATACTGGACTTTGCGTCGAAAAAATTCCTGCTTCCCGAGATGAATGAAATCATTAAAGCTACTGATCCGGAATACAGGTATATGGATAAATCGGAGAAACAGATAGCCCTTGTGCTTTCAGGCTATATACTTTACAAAAGGCCTGATGCAGCAAAAATTGCAAAGGATCTGAACAAGAGCGAGGAATTTGGAGTTCCGTTGGTTCTTAACATGGGGCTTAACGATACCATCAGGAAATTAACTGCTATTTATAATACCGACGAAGAAAAGGTGGCTGCGATTTATAATTTTGTAAGAGAGCAGGCAGTATGGAATAATCAATACAGGATATTTGTGGATGCCGGAGTCCCCCGATTTGTCATAAAACTGGCAGAGAAATTTTCGTCGGGGCCGGTAAAAATGAATACAAGCCTGCAAAAGGTAATTAATAAACAGGAAGGCACCAACAGCGAAATAAACTCTATTTTAATAAACCTGTTAAGGGCTTCCGGATTTAAAGCAAATCCCGTTCTCGTCGGTACTTTAAGCAATTGTTATATCGACACCACTTTCTTTAATCTTCAACAGTTCAATCATGTAATAGCCGCGGTGGAAATTAACGGGCAACAGATTTTACTGGATGCCGTTAAGAAAGGCAACGGTTCTATTATGACTTCGGATATTATGAACGAATTTGGACTAATGATTGAACTGAAAAACGCACGATGGATACCGGTCGCTTATCCGTACCCTGTACTTCCTGTAGGCTTCAAAATGACAGGTTTTTAAATACCCGAATTTAAGAATGTGGTAACGCGAAATATCTTTTATGCGTACTGAGCAAGTGCCCATATCCACCACATAAAAATAATTAAAGAAAAATGGCTGGTTCCTCACCAGCCATTTTTCACTTCTGTAAATCATTCAGTTTGCCGCTTGTGCTTTCGGCTTAAGATATTTATCAAGAAACTCAAGTATTCTTTTGGTGGTGGTAATCAGGTTTTCTTTTTTAACGAAACCATGTCCTTCGTCAGGAAATACCACGTATTCAACGGGAACTCCGTTTTTCTTAACCCCGGCAACAATTTCATCACTTTCCACAGGCAATACCCGCACATCATTGGCTCCCTGGAAGACAATAAGCGGCTTGGTTATCTTTTGATAATTAAATAGTGGCGAGGTGTTTTTCAGCATCACACTGTCGGCAGTATTCGGGTCGCCCATTTCATCGTACAAGGCTTTACGGAATGATTCCCAGTACGGAGGAATGCTCCTGAGTGTACGTAGCCAATTGGCTACTCCGAACAGGTCGACACCAACTTTGAACTCATCGGGATGGAAAGCCAGAGCTCCCAGTACCATACAACCGCCGTAACTTCCGCCTAAGATTCCAATTGCGGTACTATCAATATATTCCTGTTCTGCCAGCCATTTCTTGCCATAAATACAATCCATTAAATCCCCTTTGCTATGAGCCTTATTATCCATTTTATAGAAAGTTTTGCCGTAGCCACTGCTGCCTCGGTTATTAACAGCCAACACAGCATACCCACGATTAACAAGGTATTGGATCTGATTGCTGAAACCAACGCGGCTCTGTCCGCCTGGGCCGCCATGAACATAAACTAACGCGCCTGCTTTATTTTTTTTACTCGCTTGCAAAGGTTTGTAATAAATGGCAGGAATTTCGAGCCCGTCGAACGATTTGAATCGCACAACTTCGGCCTGTACCAGGTCGTTGCGGTCAATTTCCTTATTAAGTGTCGAAGTAAGTTGCTTCAACTCTTTGCTTTCCAGATTGTACAGGTATAAATTTGTTGGGCTGGTGCTGCTGCCAACAGTAAGCAGGAGATTTTTTTCGCTTGGCGAAATGGTTACGCCTAGCACATCCCCGTCTTTTATGTCAGGGAAAGTTACGGGTTTATAGGTAGCATGATCAAAGAGTAAAACCTTGTTCTTCCCATCCTCATTTACGGTTATAGTATGGTATTTCTCATGTTCGCTCAGGCTCATGCCGGCCACATCCCATTTGTCACTGAAAATCTTTTCTGTTTTGCCACTATTGATATGATATTTGACCAGGTAACTGAATTCGTTTCCATCGTTAGTAGTATAAAACATAATGCTGTCGTTCTTCTCAAAACCGGTCGTGTACCAAGTAGCCTCATTATCATTACTGAGACGTTTCATGGTTTTTGTGGCGCAGTCGAAAAGATAAAGTTCATTTTTATCGGTTGTAACACTTTTAGTCAGTGCAATATAACGTTCACTTTTACTAATGTCGGCAAAATCCAGGCCTTCAGTATTCTGATAAAGAATAGCAGGTTTCCAGGTTAAAGTATCCAGTTTCCAGATATCAAAAAACTGGGGATTACGTTGGTTACTCGAAACATACATGGATTTTTTATCCTCGCTCCAACCGGCAAAACTATTCCTGCTGTTGGGCCAGGGTGTAATGTCTTTAGCCGAAGTGTCACCTTGCTTCATAAGGTATAGATGCGTATTCTCGTTACCACCCTTGTCGGCGCTATAAATAAATTTACTGCTTCCGGGTAAGTAATCTACAGAAAAATAGGAATCCGTTTTTGACCGGGTTAACGGTTTGAAAGCCGTATCAGCAATACTTAATTCATAAACATTAAAAATCCCGGTTGAGTTGTTATCGACCAGGATTTTTGTTTCGTCGGCATTAAATCCGGCAGCACCAACCGATAGGTTGTTATAGAGTTGTTCGATGGTGAATTGTTTCGGCATTCTGGCTTTTTTCTCGCTGCAGGAAGCAAGAGCGATAAGAGCCAGGCCAGCAAAAAGAATGGTTTTTGAATTTGACATAGGTTCCTGAATTTTAGTTAGTAAAAATATTTATCTAAATGATTTAAAAGATATAAGACGCTATTCCCAATTGATAAGTTACACAAAATCAAACTGCCTGTGCAGCAGTATCCTTAAATTGGCATTTAGAAAGGTACAAAAATCTAGATTTTAATTATTCGTTTTGATGAATATTTCCTTTAAAAGCAAATTTAACCAATTCGTTAAGTGGTACAATGTCGAGCGTTTTTTCATGAGTTGCTTCCAATACCACGAAAGGAGCTACACCGGCTTGCCAGGCTTCGGCCCAGCGTGAAGCGCATAGACACCATCGATCGCCAGCCACCAGGCCGGGGAAACTCCATTCAGGATGCGGAGTTATAAGGTCGTTACCAACACTTTTCGAAAATTCAAGAAATTCCTGTGTAACGATTACGCATACTGAATGTACAAAAACGTCATCATCATTAGAATCGCAGCACCCATTGCGGTAAAAACCGGTCATAGGATTTGAGCTGCAGGGCAATAAAGCTTCACCGTAAATATTCGTATGCATGGGGAATCTGAGTAAATAAACCTGACTTAAACCAGGCCTGGATTTTTTCGCCAACCTACTATCTTCCACAGAAGTGTGTGCAGGTTATAATGGCAATGGCATTAACTATTTAAATAAATAATCAATCTATAACATAAAACAGGCAGAATTGTTCCCGAAAATTAAAGGCAAAAACTCAGAATTCAATCAAAACAGAAAAGAGTAGTTGAGTTATATAAATATTGCATCAAATAACATATTGTTTACCAGGCAACTATAATCAATAAATATAGCTAATTATGAGAATTCAGGAACTCTGAAGCGTCGATAATACCAATTTTATTTGAGCGATATCCAGCCAGCATTTTTATTTTGAGCGAATCGGATTGAGCGAGGATGGCATCATTAATTGCCAGCACTTTATAACCACGGTTTTTAGCTGCCTGCATAGTGCTTTTTACACAGTGTTCTGCATCAAGTCCTGTTACATATAGTTTACTTATCTGATTCTTTATCAATATATTATCAAGTATCGGGTTACTAAAGGCATCCTCCCTTTGTTTTGTTACAATATAATCGGAAACCACATTCAGCCGCTTATCCAGAGCGACACCTTCGCTGCCCTTTGCTATCGAATTATTGAGCAGGTTTACCAATACATTCGAAACTTCGCTCCTTACATATATTATGAGCATTTTGCGCACAACTGCACTGTCAATCATCAGGTTTAGTTTCCTGATGAGGCTGTCTGAAGCTTTTTTATAGCATTCCATGTCTGCAAGCTTTCCAGTTGTATATTCCTGGATATCAATAACCAGCAGGGCAGAATTGTCCGTTTTATAAATGGGTATTGGTGACCCTTTTGAAACTTTCAACCCGTTATTTTCAAAAATTATCAGGTTACCACCCAATACTATAACCACAAATAAAATAATAACAACGATCCAGACAATGATTTTTTTCATGGCGGTTTCTTTTAAATATTTGGCCGGAACACTCCACCGGCACATGCCTGATACAAAAATAAAAAACTTTAGCGGAATCGATTCACGGTTTTAAAAAATTAACATCAATTTATAATTGTAGATTGGTTGTTTAAAAATTCCAACCTTATAAATATTAGATTTGCATAAAAAAATTTGCAATGAATAGAATAAACAGCATACTGATGACAAGTCTGCTTCTACTAGCCGGAATTATAGTTCAGTACCAGGCTATGGCAGGCATAAAACTCCCTGCACTTATCGGAAACAATATGGTGTTGCAGCAAAATACTACGATAAATGTATGGGGCTGGGCCGATGCCGGCGAAAAAATTACCATTCTTGCAAGTTGGCAATCCACGCCGGAAACAGCAATTACAACCACTGGAGGAGACTGGAAAACTACCATCAAAACACCCGTGGCAGGTGGTCCTTATAAAATGGTCATTACCGGGCGAGATTATTCTATTACTCTCGAAAACATTCAAATTGGTGAAGTCTGGGTTTGCTCGGGGCAGTCGAATATGGAATTTACAATGCGCGGTCTGGGATGCTGGGCAAATTACAAAACCGAATACCGCAATGAAATTTCTGAAGGGAAATATGCTGATGTCCGGCTTTTCACCGTTCAGAAAGATACTTCAGCAGTTCCGCTTTCCAAATGCAACGGGAACTGGCAGGTAGCTGACACGAACTCAGTGAAAGAATTCAGTGCAACTGCATGGTTTTTCGGTTCGTACCTGAGTAGGAAACTTGGTGTTCCGGTAGGCTTAATATCTGCTGCATGGGGCGGAACACCAGCCGAGGTTTGGACCCCGGTTGAAAGCATTAAAGCAGAACCCGACCTGGGATTTTATCTGAGCCATTGGAATGGATCCGAATGGTGGCCGGGCACGCCGGGTGTACTTTATAATGCCATGATCCACCCGCTGCTGAATTATACAATAAAGGGAGCCCTCTGGTACCAGGGTGAATCGAATGTATCGGATTCAAAGTTTTATACGGCTTTGATGAATACGCTGATAACGTCATGGCGCAAAGCCTGGAATGCAGATGAATTCCCTTTTTATTATGTACAAATTGCTCCTTTTGCAGAAAGTAAGCCAGTTATTGGAGCTTTATTACGGGAAGCACAGTTTAAATGCCTGATGATTCCCAATACCGGAATGGCTGTAACTATGGATATTGCTGGTGACGTCACCGATATTCATCCTAAAAACAAGGCTGATGTTGGAAAACGGCTTGCTTTCTGGGCCCTGAATAAAACATATAATAAAACAGAAGTAAGTTTTTCAGGCCCGGTTTATTCAAATATGAAAACATCCGGGAAAACAATTGTATTAGATTTTAACTTAGCTGATGGCGGACTGAAGATCACCAAAACAGCGAATAACAATTTCAAAATTGCCGGCGCCGATCATATTTTTTATCCTGCCACTGTTATAATTCGAGGAAGCACTTTGATTGTGTCATCAACAAAAGTGAAATACCCACAGGCAGTCAGATATGCCTTTACAAATACATCGGAAGCCATATTATTCAATGGAGCTGGTTTGCCGGCTTCATCTTTCCGCACTGATGACTGGGACATTATTACCGAAAATGCAATATTGAAACCTGTCTTTGACCCGGCCACTAAAAAGCTGAACTACTACCTGACTTCTAAGGCCAGGGAATCGGATATTTATTATGATTTCAATAAGCTTCCCGGAAAAAAGTCAAAAAAATTCCTTTTGCCTATTCCTGCCGGAAAACACGCTACCTTATATGCAACGGTATTCTGCAATGGATATATGGCTGAATCATCAAGCAGTTGGAAACTAATCCCGAACAATGCAATTGGTGCTGAAATCACGTACCTGCAACCATATTCAACACATTACGCCGCAGCTGGAAAACTTGCCCTTCTTGATGGCATTCTATCGGACGCTGATTTCAAGAATGGAAGCTGGCAGGGATTTGAAGGAGATGATCTTGATGTGGTTATTGATCTTGGGAAAAACACACAAGTAAAAACTATCAGGGCAAATTTCCTTTCTGATAACAAGTCGTGGATATTTCTGCCAGGGCAAGTTACTGTCCAGGTTTCAGAAGATGGAATTACATATAAGAAATCAGCAGAATGGAAAGTAAAAGACGATAACGAGATAAAAGAAGTTGTTATTCAATCGGTAAATTTTTTGATAAACGGAAATGTCAGATTTATTAAACTTAAAGCTCTCAACAGAGGGATTTGCCCGGCATGGCATCCGGGGACAGGGAATAAAGCATGGCTTTTTGCAGATGAAATTATTGTGGAATGATATTTTTGGCATAGGCTTCTCTGTAGGTAAAATGATGAGCATGAAATTTCCATTGCCCTTGCTTTATAGCCATGGCAATGGAAAAATCCGTAAAAAATTCCTTCCGAACTGGCAGAAGCTATATAACTAAACAACATCAATCTTTTGTATAATCCAATTTACTTACATTTGCACGATACTCTAATTTTATTTTATGAAACCTGAACACCGATCATTAATCCTGCTATTTATTAGCGTGTTGACTATAAACACTATATATGCTCAAAAAAGCAATACAATTGAAGCCAAAGCGGCACGAATACATCAGTCTGCCTTTACCGTTGATTCGCATACCGATGCTCCGCTCAATTTTTTGAATAAAAACTATGATATTTCTAAAGATAACAGCAAAACATTAACCCGCACCTGTGTGGATTTTCCAAGAATGCGCCAGGGCGGCCTTGATGCAGCATTTTTTGCGGTTTTTATCGGCCAGGGGCCACGTACAGCCGAAGGAAATGCAAAAGCAAAAGCGAAGGCTGAAACCATTTTCGATTCAATTTACGCCTCTGTAAACCGAAACAGCACTATCAGCGGAATCGCAACTTCGGAAGCTGAAGCCATGAAACTGGTTAAGCAAAAGAAAAGTGTAGTTTTTATTGGTGTTGAAAATGGTTACCCTGTTGGAAATGACTTAACAAATGTGAAACATTTCTACCTCCGTGGAGCGCGTTATATTACACTTTGCCACACGAAAAATAATGATATCTGTACCAGTTCTACAGATACTGCCAATAAAACGGGACTAAGCAATTTCGGAATACAGGTAGTCCAGGAAATGAACCGTTTGGGAATGATGATCGACGTGTCACATGTTTCGGATCAGTCGTTTTACGATGTTTTAAAACTGAGCAAAACTCCCGTTATAGCTTCGCATTCATGCTCCAGGAGTTTGTGTGATAATCCAAGGAACCTTACCGATGAAATGCTTACAGCCCTGGCTGCCAATGGTGGTGTAGTGCAAATGTGTATCCTCAGCGATTATGTTAAAAAGCCCTTGCCTAATCCTGTTCGAGATTCGATACGGCAATCGGTACGAAAAAAATATAATAATTTCCAGGATCTCAGTGATGAGCAATGGGAAATCGCCATCACCGAATATCATGCAATAGATGATAAATTCCCTCAACACCTGGCAACTGTAAGCGATGTGGTTGACCATATCGACCATATGGTGAAAATTGCCGGGATCGATCATGTTGGAATCGGAACCGACTTTGATGGCGGCGGTGGTGTTGACGGTTGCAAAGATGTAAGCCAAATGGGAAATATCACACTCGAACTCGTAAAACGAGGATATAGCGAAAAGGAAATTAAAAAGATATGGGGAGGGAATCTGATGCGCGTGATGAAGGAGGTGGAAAAGGGTTCGGGAAGTTAGTGGGACAGGGAAATGAAGGGACTGAGAGACTGAGAGACGGAAAGACGGAGAGATGAAAAGATGAAAAGATGAAGTCACAGCAAGAAACCATGAGAATCTGAACTTTGAACTTTGAACCTTTTTAAACAATTTGAACTTTTCCCCGAATATGATCCAGGTTTTTGTCCTCCAACTTGAAGAAGCCCAATTTGCTCCTGAATTCCAGGAAACGCTGCTTCCGTATCTGCCAGAGGCGGGGAAACTGAGGGTGCAGGACAGGCAAAATCCAACCAGCAAACTGCATACTGTTGCCGGCGAATTGCTAGCGCGATATTCGGTCGGCCAATACCTTTCAAAACCAGATCAGGAAATCAAACTTGTATTTGGTGAAAAAGGCAAGCCGCATATTGAGAACCTTAAAAATGTCCATTTTAATATTTCACATTCAGGCAATTATGTGGTTTGTGCAATTGCTTCTGAGGAGATTGGAATTGATGTGGAGCGGATCAGGAAGGTAAACCTCAGGATTGCTGAAAGATTTTTCTCTCCTTCCGAAATTCACGACCTGATGGCATGTGAAGAAGAAAAACGCATACAGTATTTCATAACTCTCTGGACAATCAAAGAAAGTTACCTGAAAGCTATTGGCCGTGGACTTACGCAACACCTGAATTCATTTACCATTGTTAAAAGCGGCGACTCATACCATCTCACCGGCAACGAAGAAGCCGAAGGATATTGTATAGAAACACAGCAGCTTAATCACGAGTACATGATGGCAGTCTGTTCACCGCTCCCCTACTCAGCATCCAACATCAGGAATATTACAATGAAGGATATTACTAAGTCGCTCCCAAAATATATTTAATTTTACTATATTTGTAAAAATCCTGCGAATCTGTATTTGAAGAGATTTCTATCACAACAGCTACTATTCACATTTAAACAAATATATTATGTCACGAAATGTAGCATTGGTTCTTTCGAGCGGTGGCGCCAGAGGTGTTGCACATATCGGGGTTATTGAAGAGCTTATAAAATCAGGATATACTATTACATCCGTCGCCGGTGCCTCTATGGGAGCCCTGGTAGGCGGAATGTTGGCCAAAGGCACCCTCCCTGAGTTTACAGAATGGCTGCTTGCATTCACTAAAATGGATGTCATCAAATTTATGGATCTCACTATCGGGCATGGAGGACTGATAAAAGGTGAAAAGCTCATGAAAGTGATGGAAGATTATATTGGAGATATCAATATTGAAAATCTGCGAATACCTTTTTCTTGTGTGGCAGCGGATTTAATCGGGCACAAGGAATTTGTTTTCGACAAAGGCAGCTTGCTGCAGGCCATAAGAGCGTCCAGTTCTATTCCAACTGTTTTCCTGCCAGTTAGTATTGACGGGATGATGTTGGTTGATGGCGGCGTCCTCAATCCTTTACCTCTCGACCTGGTGAAACGATCTCCTGGTGATATTCTCATTGCAGTGAACGTAAATGCCAATATTCCATATAATCCTCCGGTTCAAAAGCCTGAACATGCTGATCTGGAAAAATATTATGGTAAGATGAGAGCAACCCTCAACGAGAAATGGGCAGGTGTAATTGATCATTATATCGAAAAATACAGAAACGGGAAAACACCTAAACCTAAGCCTGCCAATATGTTTGATGTAATTTCCGAATCCATAATTCTTGCTCAGAACAAAGCTGCAGGTATATACATTGAAAAATATAAGCCTGATGTATTGGTAGAAACTTCAGTTGATATTGCCTCAACATTCGATTTTTATAAATCCGAAGAAATCATCGAAGCAGGACGTGTTGCATGCAGGAATGCGCTGGATGAAGTAGGGGAAAAGTTATTGGTTAAATAGTTAATGGTAAATGGTTCGATGCTCGATTTAGGGTGCACTGGGCGAAGCCGGAGTGCAAATGACTTTACTTTTCAGATGGACATCGCCATGTCTCCCATCACCCTGTCACTTCTCGCAATTTACCTTCTACGATTTACGCATAATATTATAAAGCAACTCCCGCGCCCTGAACAATCGCACTTTAACAGTGCCTTCCGGAAGTTCAAGTTGTTGTGCAATTTCCTCGCACGATAGTTCATTAAAATAGTGCAACTTAATAATATCCTTATACTTAGGATGAAGCGTATCCACAATTTCACGTAAGAGGCTTGTCTCCTGCCGGGTGATCATAAGTTGTTCAGGGCTTGGCAATTGATTAGCCAGTTCGTGTGCAGCTATTCCAATACCGGCTTCCTGCTGATTCACCATGGTATCATTATCCTTCTTATTCCGTCGCAGGTGATCGATGCAATTATTTTTAGCAATGCGATAAAGCCAGGTACTAAAAGCAAAATCAGAAGTGTACTGATCGAGTTTACTGAAAGCTTTGTTGAATGCTTCCATGGTTAGATCTTCCGCATCTCCTGGCTGGCTTGTCATTTTCAGCATTCGCGAATAAACCTTCTCGAAATATTCATCCATCAGTTGCGCATAAGCAGCCCGGTTACCCGACTCCAAAATCAGCTTAACCAAACGGAAATCACGATCGGACTTGCTTTTACAATCGCTGCTATCTGCTTTGACCTCTAACATGAAAATTTATACTATAATTATTGAGAATTAATATAGTAATAACCAAATAGTAATAATTTTGTTGTTAGGAACCCAAAATGATTATCTCCATTTTACGGGTTTGTTAAACATATTAGCAACAGCCAGGAACGGACTCACCAGCATCAGGAATAGTTCAAACAAGGGAACGAGTAATAAAAATCCCTTTTCAGAAAGCTTCTTCATTACTTTGCCTGTAATCAGCAACTGGCTGAACAGGCGTAAAACTACAATTCCAATAACTACATACGGCTGGAACCACAAAACAAGTAATACTATTGCTGAAGCCCAGAACATTACCTGGCTAATTGCAAACAATCCAAGCGCCACTTTATGTGTTGATTTATAATATCCGCCTGTCATAAGATGCCTGCGTTTCTGCCTGAGCCATTCCGCCAATGTTGATTTGGGAGCGCTTACCGTATGAGTTTCCTGCTGAATCTCAATACGTGTATTTTTTGCAGTTGCGGCCTTATTTATAAATAAATCATCATCACCCGACTGAATCCGGTAGTGTGAAATAAATCCATTTTGTTTGTAGAACAACGATTTGCGATAAGCCATATTCCTGCCAACTCCCATGTAAGGCATGCCTGCACGGGCAAAGCCAAGGTAATTCATCGCGACCCGGGTCGTATCAAACCGGATCAACAGGTTGAGCAACGATCCCGACTTGTCGTAAGCGCCATAACCAAGAACTATTTCGGTTTCTTCGGTAAAGTTAGCTGCCATACGGCGAATCCATTGATTACTGCTAGGCTTACAATCGGCATCAGTAAACAGAAGAACTTCGTAACTTGCTGATTTTATTCCGATAGAAAGTGGAAATTTCTTCCCGGTGAAGAAATTGAGATCCTGCGAAACATTAACTATTTTCAGGTTTTTATATATGTCAGCCAAATCACGCAGCAGGTAATTAGTTTCATCTTCCGAACCATGGTTAACAACCACAACTTCGAAAGTGGAGTAATCCTGGCTCAACAATAAAGGGAGATTTTCCTGAAGGTTATAATATTCATCGCGTGCACATACAATGACCGAAACCGGCTGATCGGAACGTACAAACTCATTTTTCTGTTTAAAAAAGGCAACTTTCCCATAGATCACCCAATAGTAGATCAACTGCACAATGGTAGCCAATGCCAGCAAAATTAGGGTAATAAATAACAGTGGATCCTTTGCGTAAATTTCCTGAATCATCTAATACAATTAATTGGACTAACAAAAGTATTACTCTGAAATGAATTATGATCTATCTTTGGGAAAAAGTTTATAACAGCTACAACATCATATAAAATATTGTTTTACTGACAGATAACTTTTATTAAAATTCTTTTGTTAATCAATACTTTGTGGGGTACCCCGATTTTTATAGCAGTTCGACTGTTGTCGGAAAGGTTTTCACACTGTTTTTTTGTTTACTGACTTACTGAAATACGAATGCAATTCGAATTAAAAATTACTGATCCGCAAAGTGCAGCACGAAGAGGAACTATAACTACCGCGCATGGTGTAATTGAAACTCCTGCTTTTATGCCTGTAGGCACCGCTGGTGCTGTGAAAGCAGTTCATATGCGCGAAGTTAAAGATGATATCAAAGCGCAGATTATCCTGGGTAACACCTATCATTTATACCTCCGCCCTGGTCTTGACATACTTTCCAAAGCCGGTGGTTTGCACAAATTTAACGGATGGAGCGGACCAATACTTACCGATAGCGGTGGATACCAGGTTTATTCGCTTACCGAACGCCGCAAACTCAATGATAATGGTGTAGTTTTCAATTCCCATATCGATGGTTCAAAACACCTTTTCACGCCTGAATACGTAATGGATATTCAACGGGTTATTGGTGCCGATATTATAATGGCATTTGATGAATGTACACCCTGGCCTTGCGAATACGATTATGCCAGCAAATCACTCGATCTTACACATCGGTGGCTATGCCGCTGCATGACCCGGTTTAAAGAAACCGACCCGCATTATGGGTATGAGCAATCACTATTTCCGATCGTGCAGGGAAGCACATTCCGCGATCTGAGAATAAAATCAGCTGAAGAAATTTCAAGGCACAATGCAGATGGGAATGCGATTGGCGGCCTTTCGGTAGGTGAACCCGCCGAACAGATGTACGAAATCACAGAACTTGTTTGCGATATACTTCCTAAAGACAAACCTCGTTACCTTATGGGAGTAGGAACACCGAGTAATATTCTCGAGAATATTGCTCTGGGAATTGATATGTTCGATTGCGTAATGCCAACGCGAAACGGACGTAACGGCCAGTTGTTCACCAGCAAAGGCACTATCAACCTTCGGAATGAAAAATGGAAGGATGATTTTTCGCCACTTGACGCAGAAGGCACCTCTTTTGTAGACCACGAATACAGCCTGGCATACGTGAAACATTTGTTTAAAGCGGGTGAAATGCTCGGGCCCATGATTGCCAGTATTCATAACCTTGCATTTTACCAGTGGTTGGTGCGTGAAGCCCGCAGGCATATTGAAGAAGGTGATTTCACTAGCTGGAAATCAATTATGGTTAAACAATTAGCTGTTAGATTATAATGAAAATCAATGATTAATAGCTTCCGCAAAACCAGAATGTCGCAGCTATTAATCACTTTCGTACTTTTGAACTCCGAAATCGGGTTCAGGAACCCGGCAAAACAAACCAATAAATACTGCCACAAGAAGTGCTAGGACTAAAAAAAATTGACATTTACATTATCCGCAAGTTCCTGGGGACGTATTTCTATTCCATCCTTTTGCTTACGGTTATTATCATTATTTTCGATATCTCAGAAAAAATAGATGATTTTATTGAAAAAGATGCACCGCTGAAAGCCATTATTTTTCAGTACTACTTCAATTTTATCCCCTATTTTGTGAACATGTTCAGTTCGCTGTTCACTTTTATTGCGGTGGTTTACTTTACTTCGCGAATGGCATCCAACACCGAAATTGTAGCTATACTGAATGCCGGCATCAGTTTCTGGCGTTTTTTATTACCCTACCTGATTTCAGGGATTTTCCTTTCGGTGCTCTCTTTCGGCCTTATGAATTATGTGATTCCATATACAAACCGGGATTTGCGGGCCTTCGAAAAGCGGTATATCAAAAACCCCTTTAAATCGAACGAAATGAATATGCACATGCAACTGGAACCCGGAACGTATGTGTACCTTGAAAATTTTAACAGTACTGCAAAAATCGGCTATAGATTTAGTCTTGAAAAATTCGACAGCACCGGTCTCAAACTAAAGCTTAAAGCTGAATCGATAACATGGGACAGCATTCAGAACCGCTGGAAAATGACAAATTATATGATCCGCAGATTCAGACCACAAGGTGAAACCATTTACCAGGGAAAGGAAACTGATACCGTGATGGCTTTTACACCCGCAGATTTTATGGTTGATATTGAGAATGCCAAAACAATGACATACAACCAGTTAAATAAGTTTATTACGCAGGAAGAAATGCGGGGTAGTACGTTAACCGGGCAATTCAGCCTCGAAAAGTACAAACGTCTTACTTTCCCGTTTGCAAACCTGGTACTTACATTTATCGGAGTAGCGCTTTCGAGCCGAAAAGTAAGAGGAGGAATTGGGATGCACCTGGGGTTGGGTATAGGCATTGCCTTCACCTTCATTCTTTTGCTCCAGATTTCTTCGGTATTTGCAATTTTTGGCAACCTTCCTGCCTGGATCGCATTATGGATTCCAAACATTATTTACTCTATAGTTGCAATCATTCTTCTAAGGCTGGCTCCCAAGTAACGATTGAAAGACTTCGCAACCCGGGAAATCCAATTGTACGGGATTCTCTGAAAATAGCCCGAACACTGAGGAACCACTTCCACTCATAGCAGCATAAACTGCATGATGACGATACATTATATTTTTTATATCCTGTATTTCGGGATAAAGATCAAAAACGGTATTTTCAAAATCGTTGTGCAATTCGCGTTTCCAATCCTCCAAAGGGATATTTGTAATTTCATCGATTGAATTTTCCCTGAAAAGAGGCTTTGTCCCTAAAAATGCTGCCGCAGTGCTGACATGAACAGCAGGCTTCACAATTACAATGTAATAACCATCAAGGTTTAGAGAAACAGGTTTCAGGAATTCGCCTCGCCCGGTTGAAAGTGCAGGTATATCTTCAATAAAAAAGGAACAATCCATTCCGAGCTGAACAGCCAAAAACCGTAGGGTTTCATTATCCAGGTTCAGGCTAAACATGGTATTCAGCATCCGTAATGTGAATGAAGCATCAGACGATCCGCCTCCAAGCCCGGCACCTGCCGGAATAACTTTATGCAGATGAATAGAAACCGGCGGAATTGAGTATTTATCAGCCATTAAACGCCAGGCTTTGTAGCACAGGTTATTTTCAAGCGGTGAATTAATCTGGATTCCCGTAATTGTCAATGTCGTTTCAGGGCCGTTAGCAGGAATTATTTCCAGGATATCGCACCAGGGAACCGGCATCATTACCGTCTGGATATTATGATAACCATCCGGACGGCGCTGCGTGACCCAAAGGCCAAGATTTATTTTACAGTTTGGAAAAGTGATCACTTTTTATAAGGGTTAAGGCTTTAGGGATTGAGTATTAGTGGAGCTCCGAATTAAAATGTTTAACAATATTTTACCTAGTATATTCCTGAACATTTGAATACTTGAGCATTTGAACCTTAAACATCATTTTTTGAACTATTAACTATTTAACAATCACCTATTTCCCCAGGAAAGCTCTCATATTCTCAATATTCTGTTTATGGTATAAATCCTTTCCATCCGAAGTATACAGGAAATCAATAAGTTGCTTGTAATGCCCTGTAATTTTTCCGCGCACCATTTTCATAGTTGAATTCACCATATGGTTTTCTTCGGTAAAAGGGGTCGGCAGTATTCCAATGGCTGCAGGAAGCCAGCGGTGAGGGAACATGTGGCCGTAATGGCCATGTTTCCTGTATTGATTCAGTTCATGACCTATACAATGTATGGCTTCGTGAATGCCGGCATCGGTAGCCGGATCAAGTCCTTTGTGCTGTAGATGTTTCAGCAATGCAGCTTTTTCAGGTACAATTAGTACAATGGTGTATGGATTCTGGTTGTTGAACAGCATGGATTGAGAAATGTAATGGCTTTGGCTTATGTAGGCTTCTTCGATGCTTTCGGGACTGAATTTTTCGCCATCATCGGCAATCAGCAGGCTTTTAAAACGGCCCAGCACATAAAGGAAATCATCTTTATCCATATAACCCAGGTCGCCGGTATACAGCCAACCACCACGAAGCGACTGGGCAGTGGCTTCAGGATTGTTCCAGTACCCAAGCATTACATTTTCGCCTTGTATTACAATTTCACCATGTTCGCCGACAGGAAGTTCATTGCCTTTTTCATCACAAATTTTAAGCAGCATATTTTTCACCAGGTAACCTGATGAGCCAAACTTATGCTTTGCCAGTGAATTTGATGAGATTATAGGCGAAGCTTCTGTAAGCCCATATCCCTGGAACATGGGCATTCCAATGGCATAAAAAAACCGCTGAAACTCTATATCCAGCAATGCACCACCGCCAATAAAAAAATCAAGCCGGCTACCAAATCCTTCCCGGATTTTGCTGAAAAGAATCTTATCGTATAGTTTCATCAAAGGTTTATAAAGGAATGTCAGGCCACGGCCTTTGTTCCAGCCATCTCCATTGTATTGATAGGATATGCTCATCGCATTTTTGAACAGCGTTTTCACAAGAAATCCCTTATCATTGATTCCTTTTTCTATGTTCTTTTTAAAATTGGATGCCAAGGCCGGCACGCTCAACAATAGGCTTGGCTTGATTTCTTTAATGTTGATTGGAATATTCTTCAGTGTTTCCATACCTGTTCTTCCTACCTGAACCGAAGCCAGTGAAGCTCCTTTTCCCATCATGCTGTATATTCCGCCTGTATGAGCAAAGCAATGATCCCACGGAAGAATCAGCAAGGTAGTATAGCTCTGGGGAATATCCATAAGCGTGTATGCCTGGTAAACATTGGCAATGTAATTATTATGCGAAAGAACAATACCTTTAGGATCGGCCGTAGTGCCTGAGGTATAGCAAATATTGGCCGGATCATTAGGCTGAACCAATTCGCATGCCTTCTGAAATTCGGCTGGAGAAGTTGACAAAAACTCTTTCCCCCTGGTAAGCAATGCATGGTATGTAAGTTCAGTTTCATCAGCGGCATCACCATCCAACAGAATCAGCATTTTTAACTCGGGTAATGATGATTTAATATCCCGGATCTTTTTAACCTGGTTTCCTGAAACTATTGCCATAGTTGTGCCGGCATGTGAAAGCCGGTAGCGGATTTCGTCGGGTTCGTTAAGTTTTACCGACAATGGAATATTGATTGCACCGATATACAACATCCCGACTTCACTAATTACCCAGGCATTCCGACCTTCAGAAAGCAGTGCAATCCGGTCGCCTCGTTGTACTCCCAGGCTTAGCAAACCAGCCGCAAACTGCAAAACTAACTCCTTGACCTGCAAATAAGTCGTGCTCTGGTATTCTGTTCCTGTTTTCTCCAACAAATAAACATTATCAGGGAACTTTTTTACATTTTCTTCGAAAAATCCGGGAATGGTCTGCATAGGAGTTGGTTTTATGATTCAAATGTAGTGCAATATTTATTTAATTACAAAATCCTTCTGTTTAGTATTTTCTGAAATCCATCAACAATTACATTTGCTGCATCTCCCCCGATTCAAAAATTGCAAACCCTTTCAATTCCTTCTTTGCAGACTTAATCATTGCTTTTGCTACCACATCGGCATGAATTCCTTTGTATTTCAATAATGGACCGGCAAAAAGAAAACCCAAAGTTCCCATTACTGCCTGAGCAATTTTTTCACCTCCTCGTTTTTCTTTCCGGACGCCCATAAGTAAAGATGGCCTGAAAATACCTGTCTGTAGAATATTTAGCTGACCGACAGCTGTTTCCATTTCACCTTTCACACGGTTGTAGAAAATCCCCGATTTTGAGTTAGCCCCCATTGCACTTACAATAAGCAAGCGTTGCACACCATTTGAGGCACACCATTTTGCAAGATTTACCACGTAAGTAAAATCGACTTTGTAAAACGCATCCTGCGAACCGGCAGTTTTAATAGTGGTGCCAAGTGCACAGAAAACATCATCAACCTGAATATCCAGCTTCAATGATTCAATAAAATCGAAATCAAGTGGTTGCTGAATTAGCTTCGGATGCATGGTATCAATTAATTTTCGGGTGATAGTTACTATTTTTTCGTATTGATCATCAGCCAACAAATGGGTAAGGAGGCTGCTTCCAACAAGCCCGGAGGCACCTGCAATAAGAGCGTTGCGTTTTTCCATGGTATTGCTTTTTGAGGAATAAAGGTAGTTGAATTATGAGATATGCGTTACTAATTACCGATTAAATCACCAATGAATAAAATGATTTATCCATTGGCCTTATTATGCGTGCTTGTTGTTTCATGATTTATGGTATCTATGGCCAAAACCTGTTTGTGGAAAACTCCAAAATGCGAAGCCTGAAAACAGGTCTGATTATTGTGTAACTTTGAAAAATAGAAACTTTTGACCCTATAATCTTATGACATTATTTAATTCAGTGATATCGTGGTTTATACGCAAACGTATCCACCAGATAGAATTATTTATGAAGTATCCGCAAGAAGTGCAGGAGGAGTGGTTCGAGAGCCTTCTGCATACCGCCCGGGATACCGAATGGGGATTAAAATACGATTATCGTTCAATTAATTCCTTTGAGGAATACTGCCGGCGTGTTCCTATCAGTGATTATACCGCGATGAAACCTTTTATCGACAGGTTGAGAATTGGCGAAAACAATGTCCTTTGGCCGACTGAAGTAAAATGGTTTGCCAAAAGTTCGGGCACAACCAGCGATAAAAGCAAATTTATCCCTGTAACAGCCGAAGCGCTAGAGGAATGTCATATGAAAGGTGGCAAGGACCTGCTTTCTATCTATTGCAACAATTATCCGGATTCAACTATTTTCAGTGGTAAAGTGTTGGGAATGGGCGGTAGTTTCCGTTCGGATAACGAAATAGCTGACACCTATCATGGAGATGTTTCGGCTATTATTATGGAAAATCTTCCTTTCTGGATACAACTTATCCGTACGCCCGATATGAGCGTAGCCCTGATGGACGAATGGGAAGAAAAACTGTATAAGATTGCTATGATCACCAAGGATGAAGATGTTACCAATATCACAGGTGTGCCATCGTGGACATTAGTGTTGCTGAACAAGATCCTTGAAATTACCGGTGCAACCAACATTAAGGAAGTGTGGCCAAATCTTGAATTATTTGTCCATGGCGGCGTAAGCTTTACACCTTACAGGGAACAATTCCGGAAGATTTGTCCGCCCGAAATGAAATACCTCGAAACCTATAATGCAAGCGAAGGCTTTTTCGGCATTCAGGATAGGCTTGAGAGCGACGATATGCTGCTAATGCTGGATTACGGAATTTTCTACGAATTCATGCCAGTGGCTGAAATTGACAAGGAAAAGCCACTAACTCTTCCAATCTGGCAGATTGAACCAGGTGTAAATTATGCCATGATCATCAGCACCAACGCAGGATTATGGCGTTACCTGATCGGTGATACAATCATGTTTACATCTACAGATCCTTATCGTTTCAAAATAACAGGACGTACGCGCAGTTTTATAAATGCTTTCGGAGAAGAACTTATCATTGATAATGCGGAAAAAGCATTGGCTACAGCATGCGAAAAAACCGGTGCCATTATTACCGAATACACTGCAGCACCTATATTTTTAAATGAAAAAGAAAAGGCCGCCCACGAGTGGGTTATTGAATTTGAAACGCCACCCGAAAACCTGGAATATTTTGGCGAAATGCTGGATAACGCCCTGAAATCGCTGAACTCAGACTATGAAGCCAAGCGCTACCATAACCTGATGCTACTCCTGCCAGTGATCAGACCGGTTGAAAAGAATACTTTTTATGAATGGTTCCGCAGTCGTGGAAAACTAGGTGGGCAGCATAAAGTTCCGCGTTTGTCGAATGAAAGGAAATATGTGGAAGAAATACTGGCGCTGAATGGCAAGTAGTTTAAAGCGGTTCGAAGAGTTGAACATCTGAACCATTAAAAGGTATTTCTGTAGCTTTTCCCTAAAACCTAATACCCAACACCTAATCACTGATGACGAGTTATTAACAAAACGAAAAAGATTTAGATCATAAAAAAGATTCTTAATAATTTAGCTGAATCATACAATTTGAACATATGGGAATGCATATAGCAATAGCAGGGAATATAGGATCCGGGAAAACAACACTTTCAGGCCTGCTGGCCAAGAATTTCGGCTGGCAACCGCATTACGAAGACGTAGATACCAATCCGTATCTTCCCAGTTTTTACGAAGATATGCAACGCTGGTCTTTTAACCTGCAGATTTATTTTTTAAACAGCCGGTTCCGGCAAATTGTGGATATCAGAAAAAGCGGCAAAAATGTAATCCAGGACCGCACCATTTATGAAGATGCGCATATTTTTGCTCCTAACCTTCATACCATGAACCTGATGACAACCCGCGATTATGAAAATTACCAATCGCTGTTTGAACTTATGTCATCCTTTATTCAGCCGCCGGACTTATTGATTTATTTGCGCGCTGATGTTCCTACCCTTGTAAGAAACATACAGAAACGGGGCCGCGATTACGAAGCATCAATCCGCCTCGATTACCTGAAAAGCCTTAACGAACGCTACGAAAACTGGATTAACGATTATACCGAAGGAAAACTATTGATTTTTGACGTGGACAATATCAATTTTCAGGATAATGCCGAAGACCTTGGAAGAATAATTGAAGGCGTACAAGCGAACCTGCATGGGTTGTTTTAACAGATAACTCTACATCGGATCCACATCAATCACAACCCTAACCGGCTTATAATCAGGATGTGCATTAAGTTTTACAATAGCATTCCTGATTTCTTCCTTAGCTTTTGGCAACGGAATTCCCTTCTCGAATTTAATAAGAATATTTTTCAGGTATTGATTACGAATGCGTGAGACTGTAGGATATTCAGGTCCAAGCACACGTTTACCAAACAAGCCACGCAATCTTTTAGCTAGTTCATCTGCTGCCTTATTGATCAGATCGGCATCAATATGCCGTACCGAAAGTTGCACAATACGGCAAAACGGAGGATAATTAAAGCGCTCCCTTTCAACCAGCTGGCTTTGATACATGGCTTCATAATTATGATGCAACACCATGTCAAGAATCGGATGCGAAGGATTAAACGCCTGTATCATTACTTTTCCCTGCTTGTTTTTGCGGCCAGCGCGCCCCGCCACCTGGGCCATTAACTGAAAACCACGCTCAAAAGCCCTGAAATCGGGATACGACAACAGGCTGTCTGCATTCAGAATTCCTACCAGGCTAACATGATCGAAATCGAGGCCTTTGGTAACCATCTGCGTTCCGACAAGAATATCTATCTTTCTCTCCTCGAAAGCAGATATAAGTTTCTGATGGGCAAAACGCGAACGGGTTGTATCGAGATCCATCCGGGCAATCTTTGCTTTTGGGAGTATCAGCGAAAGTTCTTCTTCAATTTTTTCAGTTCCAAATCCTTTCATCACAAGGTGTGTGCCACCGCAATCGGGACATTTTTCAGGAATCCGGGTGGTATAACCGCAATAATGACAACGCAGCTGATTTTGTTTTTTATGATATACCAGCGAAACATCGCACTGCACACAATGGGGAATCCAGTTGCAGTTTTCGCAATCGATATGTAACGAAAAACCCCGCCGGTTCTGGAAAAGAATAACCTGCTCATTTCCTTCAAGGGCAGCCTCCACTTCACGGATCAAAGCCGATGAGAAGATGGATTGCATGGTTTTCATGCGGTGTTCGTCTTTCAGGTTCACCAGTTTTACCTGCGGAAGCAGCAATCCGCCAAATCGTTCCTTCAGCGTGCTGAGTCCATATTTGCCCTGCCTGGCGTTGTAGAAACTCTCAACAGCCGGAGTTGCTGAACCCAGTAGTACTTTAGCGCCATGCATAGAAGCCAGGAAAACAGCCGTATCGCGGGCATTGTAACGTGGTGCAGGATCATATTGTTTGTACGAGGCATCATGTTCTTCGTCGATAATTATGAGACCAAGATTTTTGAATGGAAGGAACATGGCAGAGCGTGCGCCAAGCAATACATTAAATGCCTGTTTCCCGGTTCCGGCAACATGTTGCCATATTTCGACCCGCTCGTTTTCATTGTATTTCGAATGATACACGCCAACCTCATTTCCGAAATATTTCTGCAGGCGGTATATAATCTGAGTTGTAAGAGCAATTTCAGGCAACAGGTACAAAACCTGTTTCCCTTCATTCAGCATCTGACGGATAAGTTTAATATAAATTTCGGTCTTTCCGCTTGACGTTACACCATGAAGAAGCGTTACATTTTTCACCGCAAATGAATCTGTAATTTCCTTCAAGGAACGCTGTTGCTCAGGAGTCAGCTCAATACTTTCAACTGTGTGCGTGGCTTGCCGGTAATTAAGGCGGCTGATTTCCTTATCGTATTCCTCAAAAACTCCTTTTTTCTCAAGCGCCTTGAATTTGGAATCTGCATCGGCAATCCGGGCAAATAACTCTTTACGAGAAACCTCCACCGGGTTATTCGACATGATTTTCGATAGCTGAATATATTCAATCAGCAAGTCGAGTTGCTTCGGAGCTTTGCGTTCCAGTTTACCGTATAAAAGCTGAAGCTGTTCTTCACTGCTAAAAGCATTGGTAAGTTTTATAAACGAAAGCGTTTTCGGGGTAAAGCGTTCACGGATTTCTTCTTCAGTAACTAAATATCCTTTTTCAATCAGGTTGTGGATAAGAGGAATAATTTTCACCATGTCGGCAAAATGGGAAGCATCAGTAATAGTTAACGCGCCATTTTCCTTTAGGGCCCGCAGAAGGTTGTATTCTTTTTCCGATAGTATTTTTTCACTTAATTCAACTCCCGGCACAATCCTTATTTTAGATTCGCTGGCTAACTTAAGTGCTGCCGGCAATGCGGCATTCATCACTTCCCCCACCGTGCAGCAGTAGTATGAGGCTATCCATTCCCAAAGCTTAAACTGGAATTCGTTGGCGATTGGATGAAGATCGAGAACGCCAAGAATATATTTGGTTTCTACGTTCGGCGCTTTTTCGGAAATGCTGTGAATTAATGCAGTATAAACTTTCTTTTTCCCAAACTGAACGACCACGCGCTTTCCGGCCTCAACCGCCTCGTTAAGGTCGAACGGAACCCGATAAGTAAAATAACCCGGAACCGGCAACGGAAGCAAAACATTTACAAATAAGGTAGTGCGCATAATGTTTTAAATGAGCCTGAGAAGCGAAGGTAGGGATTTTTAAAACCTGATAATTGAACCCGAGTATTTTTGAAACACAAAAGGCACAAAAGATCTCCTGTTCTTTTGCGCCTTCTCTGGCTATTTGCTATTTAGTATACTAAATCTGCACTTGATCAATTAACTAATCCTCCAGATCATCATAATTTATTGGAGCTTTGGGTGTTTTAGGTTCTGGCTTTACGACTTTAGGCTCCGCCTTTGATTTTGGCTTTTCCTGTACGCTTTCCTCAGGCTTTGCTTTTCGTGGCCGGAGTTCGCGTGTACGCATGATCTTATAATCCCGTTGTTCAGTAAATTTATTGCCTTTCGAAGGTTCACGTTCCGGTGCTGAATCGGCTTGTAATTCAGGCATTACGGTAACTTCAGGCGTTTTTTGAAAATCCGGATATTCTTCATTTACATCCGAAATCATTCTCTTTGGATGAAGGTATTCGTCGCGTTCCTCAATCCTGGTAACAGGTTTCAGCTTTATCTTTTCGACTTTTCTACGTTCAGGTCTTTCACCTTTATTGTACCGGTCATCGCGAGCCGGCCTGTCACTTCTTCTGTCATCTTTATCGAATTCCCGCTTTTCCCGTGGAATAAAAACGGTATCGTTATTTTCATCGCGGGGTTTGAATTCCCTTGGCTTAAATTCCCTTGATTTATATTCGCTATCCGAAGAATCACGTTCCCGGCGTGGTTGCCTATTTTCAGAATTCCTGCCTTCTTTGCTTTCGAAACGGGTGGATTTCCTTTCGCTGAATTCGCTTCGGGGTTTAATCTCACGGGTTTTATATTCGCGTGGCTTTGGATCAAGTGAATCAAATTCTCCTTCCGGAGCGTCTTTGCTGCGCCAATTTGGCTTGTCCTCCTTTTTGGAATAATCGCGGCCATCTTCACCAGGATTTTCTCCTTCCATATACCGGCCTCTTTTACTGCCTTTATACAAATCGAAATGTTCGAATCGGCATTCGAGCGGACCGTTAAAAATCGGCAATTTAGCTGTTGGCCTGAGTCCGATCATACTCAATGCCCTCTGATCGCTGCTGATCACCCATGCATGGTAACCGGCGAATTCCTGCTTTAACGTATTACCAATACTTTTATAAAGACCGATAATGTCATTCAGCCTGATACGTTCGCCATAAGGCGGATTGATAAGAATAATTCCCGGTTCGCCGGGAGGTGGCTGCAAAGCAGAAAAAGGACTTACAGAAAGCGTAATATCTTTGTGAAGCCGGGCGGATTTTACATTTGCTTTTGCTGAAGCCAGGTTTTTGGGCGAAATATCGCTGCCCAGAATCTGGAAGTCAAACTCTGTCTGTTTATCCATGGCTTCCTTGGTAACTTCATTCCACAGTTCCTGGTCGAAATCGGGCCAGTGCATAAATCCAAATTCCTTACGGTACATACCGGCAGGAAAGTTATTTGCGATCATGGCTGCTTCAATAACCAGTGTACCTGAACCACACATAGGATCAATAAAATTACAGTCATGCTTCCAGCCTGAAAGCATAATCAGCCCAGCGGCCAATACTTCACTCAACGGAGCCTCCGCATTGGAAACACGATATCCACGTTTGTGCAACGACGCCCCTGAACTATCAACTGAAACGTCACAAATACTACCACGGATATGGATATTTATCCTGACATGCGGATTTTCAGTATCAACCGAAGGTCTGCGGCCGTTACAAAGCAAACGGAAACGATCAACAATAGCATCTTTTGTTCGTTGAGCAATGTAATGCGTATGAGTTAATTCCGAATCGCTCGAAACGGCATCAACTGCTAAGGTTTTTTGCAATGTAAGAAAGTTCTCCCATGGATAGGCTGTGATCTGGTTATACAAATCATCTTCATCGGCCATCTGGAAAGTAAATATGGGCATCAGGATCCGCTGTGCTGTACGAAGGCAATAATTTGCTTTGTAAAGCATACGTTTATCACCTTCAAAACTCACCGCTCGTGTTAGTACCTGAACATTGGCTCCGCCCAACTCTTCAATTTCGGCTGCCAGAACTTGTTCAAGGCCGGCAATGGTTTTTACAATAAATGTTTGTGGCTCAGCGCCGGTGGTTGAAGGTTCCAAAAGTGTATGTTTTAGCTAATGAATTTATTAAGTGCAATGTGCTTAGTGCAGAGTGCTCAGTGCGGTGTGTTGTGTTCTGTGTGAATTGTACTTCGGGTTCATAAAGTACCTCTTACCCCTTAAATCTTACACATTACTCAACTTCAGGAAAATTGAGAATAAAAGTCTGTTTCAGGTTTGCATTTAGACTTTGACTGACGGGACAGGTGTTAATTGTATTCCTGATGATGGCTTTTTCCCTTTCCGTATACTTTACTGCAGGAAAATTGAATTCAACTATCACTTCACCAACCCGGCGAGGCTCCGAAGCCATTATTTTAGTAACTTTAATTGAAGTTCCATCCACATCAAAACCATGCGTTCGTGCTGCAATTCCTACTACAGTAATTGCACATGCACCAAGAGAGGTAGCAAGCAAATCGGTAGGCGAAAATGCTTCTCCCCTCCCCTGGTTATCAACCGGGGCATCTGTAATGAAAGTCTGCCCTGATTTTACATGCGTTGCTTCAGTGCGCAAATCGCCTGTATATATAACCCTCGAAGTTTCCATGGGAAAAAATTTATTGTGCAAAGATAGAAATTTATTGAAGGTGAGCTGAATAGAAATTTCATATTCCTATAACAAGCTAGATAACAGAGATTTAAAATTCCCTGAAACAGAACTTTGAATCCGTATAATTCGATTTTACTAATTCTGTTATGCATTCATCTTTTGCTATAGTTTAGCAATTTCTCTACGTCAATATTTCTTGAATTTATACCCTAAAAAATATTTGGTTGTTAATAATATGTTAACTGCCGTAATCCGTGCCATTTAACTTCCTAATTTTGAAAGTGTGAATAAAAGAACATTTTTAATTATAGTTTCCATCACCGGATTTGCTTTGGCAGGCATCATTTTTATTCAGTTTTACTGGATCCGGAATGCTGTTTTACTGCAGGAAGAACAGTTCGACAGCCGTGTGAGGCTGGCTCTTAAAGGGGCTGTAAACCAGATGTACGAAAACAAATCAGACACCTGTGCCGAAGGCCTTTTTTGCAGCCGCAACTGCCATCGCAACGACAGCGTTCTGAATAACGGATTAAACGTGGATGCGCTCAAACCACTTATAAAGGCTGAATTCTCTGAGGCCGGCTTACACGGTCCATATGTTTATGGAATTTTTATCCCAAACGCCTTAAAGCCAGAATATATCTCCAAACATGGATTTGAAGAACAGTTGCTTAAATCAAATCATGTCGCATCCTTATCATGCATTTTCAAAAATGATCAAACAGTACTTGGCGCCTGGTTTCCCGACGAACGAAACCGGGCTATGCACAGTATCTTCTGGTGGCTACTGACATGCTTCATTTTGCTGACGGTACTTGTATTCGGCTTTATTTTCACCATTTACTCTTTCCTGCGGCAGAAAAAAATCTCTGAGATGAAAAGCGATTTTGTGAATAATATTACTCACGAATTTAAGACACCGATTGCCACCATATCCCTGGCAAGTGAAATGTTGTTGAAACCTTCTGTTCTCTCGTCCGAAACCAAAGCCCGGAAATATGCAGGCATTATTTATGATGAAAATGTAAGGCTTAAAAACCAGGTGGAGAATGTGTTGCAACTTGCAACCCTCGATCGCGGCACATTCCATCTGAAATACAAATCCATTGATATACACCAGCTTATCTTTAAAGTAGCTGAGAGTTTCCAGCTTCTTGTTAAAGAAAGAAAAGGATCTGTAAAACTATTACTTAATGCAACCAACCACCAATCGTACGCCGATAGTATGCATATCGAAAATGTAATTATTAATCTGCTCGACAATGCCAACAAATATTCGCCCGGAATACCTGATATTACATTAAGTACTTTTAACCGGAACGACCACATAGTAATTGCTGTCGAAGATAAAGGTATAGGAATCAGCAAAGAAAACCGAAAGCGGATTTTCCGAAAGATGTACCGGGTACATACCGGCAATATACATGATGTAAAAGGCTTCGGGCTGGGATTGTATTATGTTAAAAGCCTGATTGAAGCACATAATGGGGATGTAAATGTACACAGCGAACCAGGGGAAGGTAGCCGGTTCGAAATTTCATTGCCGCTCGATTACCTGAGCCATGTTTCACCAAATCAAGATTCTCATGAAAACTAAAATATTATTGGTTGAAGATGATATTAACCTTGGCGACGTGCTCCGCGATTACCTTGAACTTCAGGAGTATGAAGTAGTACGGGCGATGGACGGCGTTGAAGGAATGGGAAACTTTAAGTCACAGCCTTTCGATCTGCTGATACTTGATGTGATGCTTCCACGAAAAGATGGCTTCACCCTGGCAAGCGAGATTCGGCAGTTAGACCAGCAGGTTCCAATTATTTTCCTGACAGCAAGAGGGCAAACCGAAGACCGTGTTACCGGTTTTAAAACCGGTTGCGACGACTATATTACCAAACCTTTCAGCAGCGAGGAACTTGAACTCCGCATCAGTGCCATTCTCAGGCGTTCCCGGACTACTGATTCTAATGTTCAATCCATACCATTAAATAACGGAAGTGTTTTCAACCTTGGAAAATATACTTTTGATTCGTTGAATCATGAACTCCGTATTGACAATAAACGTATAGGCCTTACCACCAAAGAAGTTGAACTTCTCCGTGTTTTATATAGCCACAAAAATCAGCTAATTACCCGCGAAAAAACGCTGAAAGCAGTTTGGGGCAGCGACAACTACTTTATCGGACGAAGCATGGATGTTTTTATCACCAAACTTCGTAAATACCTGAAGGATGATCCCGATATCGCCATTGTGAATGTGCATGGAACAGGTTTCAGGCTCGAGGTAAAAGAATAATATTCAGGCAATTATAGTTTCCGAAAATGACAATAGAAGAACTTCAGCAAACCATCGACCACTGGATTAAAACCACCGGCGTACGTTATTTTAACGAACTCACCAATACGGCTCTATTGATGGAAGAGGTTGGAGAAGTTGCCCGTATTATGGCACGCCGGTATGGCGAGCAAAGTGAAAAAGAATCGGATAAAGGCGCTGACCTTGCCGATGAAATGGCAGATGTATTGTTTGTTTTGGTTTGCCTGGCCAACCAAACCGGCATTGATCTTACCGCGGCAATAGATAAAAATTTGGAGAAGAAAACGCTTCGGGACAAGGACAGGCATAGGCTGAATACCAAACTCTGATTCCAGCGAATAAAATTTCATAGTCCTGATTTTCTTAAAGCAACGTTTTTCGCATTATCCCGAAAGCTTCATTATAGGAAATGTCCAGTTCTGATTTACAGGCATTATACAACTTTTGATATTTAAACTTTTCAGAGTCATCCGCAAATTTTACTTTGCTTATAAACCTGTCCAGCATTTCTATCCTCACCAGGTTGTCATGCCAATTCCCGGCAATAGCCTCGATTTCACGAAGCGACTCAACAGGGACTGCAATAAAGGTATAATCGGGGTAACTATGATGTATAATATTTAAAATATATTTCATTCGCTTGGTAATTGTTCGCAGGCGATGCAGGTTCCTGTCGTTCATGTTACCTGAAGCCAAGTTTTGCGCATTCAGCAATAATTCCTCCAAAACTTTTCCGGCGCCATCCAAAATGGTTTCATTATCGGCGAGAGCAAGCTGATTACCGATTTTCTGGTGTGTACTTTGCGCCATTGCATGAGGTATAACCTGCTGTGGTTTTTTGTTAAAACGCAAAATCTGTTTACTTTCAAGCCTTTGCAGCCACTTCCTGAAATCCGTGTAATCAATGCCTGTCTGTTCTTCGAACAAAGTAAGCATCTGAATCTGAACCTGGGTATCTCTTAATTTTCCTGCTACAACAAATAACTTCCTGACACGATTTTTAATATGGATGTGTTCATCGGTATTATTCAAAAACAAATGCTCAGCCAGTTTGTGAAAAGCCCTAAGTTTCTTGATACTGAGGCGAAGTTCATGTACCAGTTCAATTTCAGGATGGATGAGACACAACTCCAGGTAATTTTCAATATTACGGTGCTGGTGCAGATAATACTCATGTATGGATTCGTGGGCGGGCATTACTTTCAAGGAGTTAGTATCAGTATTTTTGTTAAGAAAACTTCTTATCTTAACCTTAAACCTCACCCAAAGTTAGTGCTTTTTACCGGATTACTTGTTAAAGTTTCGCAACAACACACCTTTTGCATCAATCCTTTAGCTAATTTTGAGGCTTGTTACATGTACCGTTTATGCTAAGAATTCCGAAAGCAGCTTTATTACTGCTTTTTCTTTTTTCCCTGCTTGTCCTTCAATCGAAAGCTCAAACTGCCCAGATCAAAGGCAGGGTTATTGACTTTGAAACCCGCGATGCACTGGCGTTTGTAACCATACAGGTTAATGAAGGGCCCGAAGGCTGTATATCGGATATCGATGGAAGGTTTACCGTTCAATCATCAGTTCCGGTATCTAAATTAAAGTTGAGTTACATTGGTTATGAGCCTATTGAATATGTAATCGAAAATAGCAGTGACAAAGAAATTCTAATCAGGTTAACTAAAATTGCGTATGAACTTCCTGAGATTGTAATTAAGCCTGGTGTCAATCCTGCTCATCGCATTATAAACCAGGTAATTGCTAACCGAAAAATCAACGATCACGAACATCTGCCTGCGTTTACTTATACTTCTTACGAAAAAACAGTATTTGGACCTGAAACAGACAGCATTCCTCCTATCGATAGCATTTCAGATGTAGAAAATTATCTAAAAGTTAAGGAGTTTTTCAGGAAACAACATCTTTTCATCATGGAAAGTGTTGTAAAGCGAAGTTTTATGTTCCCGTCTGAGAATTACAATAAAGTAATTGCCAGCCGGGTATCGGGCTTCAGCGACCCATTGTTTGTCTTTCTGATTTCTCAGTTGCAATCTACTTCCTTCTATAAAGATGTAATAAGGATTGTGGATAAGGATTATATAACACCTCTATCAGAAGGCAGTATAAATAAATACTATTTCGAAATCCAGGATACAATTATTGAGCCTTTTCCATACGATACTACCTTTGTTATTTCATACAGGCCATTATTGAAAACAAAATTCGAAGGGCTGAAAGGTACATTATCAATTAGCACCAATGGCTTTGCTATCAGGAATGTAATTGCCAAACCGGCTGATGAAAGCGGGCCCGTAACAGTAAAAATCCAACAGGCGTATGATTATATTGATAGCTCGCATTGGTTTCCAGTGCAGCTCAATACTGATTTGGTTTTCAAAACCATGGAAATAAAAGTTGACAGCATACATACAAGGAGCATGAAAATATTGGGTCGCGGCAAAAGTTACATATCCGATATTAACCTGAATCCAAAACTACAGCGCAACCAGTTTGGTGTTTTCGAAGTGGATGTTCAGCCTGATGCATACAAACAACCTTCAGAAATATGGAATAAATACAGGGTGGATTCGCTCACGCCTCAGGAAAAGATGACATATAAGGTTATTGATAGTATTGGAAAAGCCAAAAACTTTGACCGAATAACCAGCAAACTGAACACATTGATGACAGGATCCGTTACAATAGGATACGTAGATGTCTATCTTGATAATCTTTTCAAGGTGAATCGCCATGAAGGTTTCCGGCTTGGGCTAAAACTATCAACATCCAACAAGGTGAGTACCAGGTTTAAGATAGGAGGTTACGGTGCGTATGGTTTTCATGACGAAAAATGGAAATACGGTGCCGACGGAACAGTGGTTTTCGATCCTTTCAGGAATTTTAATCTGAAAGTAAATTTTTATGACGACGTGGATGAAGCTGGTGCTGATGATGCCTATGGAATTGGGCGAAACCTGCTGAACCCTTCAACATTTCGCGAAATCCTGGTCAGTCGTATGGATCATGCTCGATGCTATAAGGCAAATGCAAGTTCAAGGATATTAAAATACATGACTCTGGGAGCAGGATTTTCCGTTTTTAACCGTGAACCTTTATACAATTATAATTATCGGCTTAATTCCACTGAAAATATCACGGTAACCTCTTCCGATTTTACTTTTAGCGAAGCATCCGTAGTAATGCGTTATGCTTATGGCGAAAAGTTCATGAAAAACACACGTTCCATCCTTTCACTTGGCACCAATTATCCAATTATTCAGTTTGCCGCAATACATGGCTTTAACAATGTTTTGGGAGGACAATACACATATAACCGCTTTGACCTGAAAATCTCCAAATCCTTTTCTATAAAATTTGTAGGAACAACATCTTTTACTTTTGAATCAGGATTTATCGACCGGGATATTCCTTATGTAAACCTTTATAATGCTAAAGCAGCGTATATCTCGTTTAACCTTTATTCTCCAGGTAGTTTTGCTACCATGAGGATGAACGAATTCACCTCCGACAGGTATGCATCCTTATTTTTAAGTCATAATTTTGGTACATTGCTTTTCAAGTCAAAATATTTTTCTCCTGAACCCGAATTGGTTACAAATATTGGTATAGGTTCGCTCAGCCATCCTGAAAATCATTTGGATCAGGATATAAAGAGTTTCGAAAAAGGATATTTTGAATCTGGAATTGTCTTAAATAAGTTGATACGGCTTGGCGTTACCGATCTGGGATTTGGATGGTTTTACCGGTATGGTCCATATGCTTTGCCTACCGCAAAAGAAAATATGGCTTTGAAAATAGCTTTCCAGTTTGTATTCTAGGCCCGGTCTTTTACACGAATATTAATGTAATTTTGTTGCTGATTTCCACCTTTACTGATTTGTAGAAACATCATCAATTATATGAATATTACTGAATTTCAATCTGCAGTCCGACAGGGTATCCCTGCCACTTTGCCTCAACCTTTATCATACGATTTACAGGTAAATCACGCCCCGGTTCGTAAAGATATTCTATCATCATCCGATAAAAAACTGGCTATCCGTAATGCCTTGCGTTATTTCGATGTGCAGCATCATGCAGTTTTAGCAAAGGAATTTGCTGAAGAGCTAAAAAAATACGGTCGTATTTACATGTTCAGGTTCCGGCCCCAATATGCCATGTATGC
>CAIWMA010000261.1 GCA_903913645.1 uncultured Bacteroidales bacterium
CTTCAAAATTCGATGACTCAATTTCCTGTAGCGGTTTAAGCCAGAAAACCGGGATGTGTGAATAACCCACCATAACACCCAAAACACCACCCACTGTACCAGCGTCTGAATCGGAATCCTGTCCGCAATGTGCAACAATATCAACTGATTTTGTGAAGTCCCCTTTACCGTACAAAAGGCCGATGGCTACATAGGCTGAATTTATTTTTGCGTCGATATTAAAGGATAAAAACACGCCTTTAGGGCAGCCGACATCATTGTTCCATTTTTTTTGCAATTCGAACCAGTTGGCTTTCCAATCGTCGGGATATTGTTTGTGCCATTTGATGACATCTGCAATGCAATCGTGAAATTTGGTTCCTTCGGGAATAGTTTTGATCGATTGCTCTACAATTTCATTTACATCTTTTGATACAAACGCCATTGAATACAATGCCGAAACGAACACTCCTCCATAATATCCATCTCCGCTGTTCATGATATGACCGACGCGGTTGGCAATTTCGGTAGCTGAATTCACCATTCCGGGCGCCATCAAACCAATGAAGTCGGCTTCGATTTCGAAATCGATATCATCGGCATGCGGATTGTTTTTCCAATTGCCTGACTTGGGAGGCATAATCCCATTCAGGATATTATACCGTGATGCCTGGTTTGCATGTGCCAGGTGGTAAGGAGTTCCGGCCCAATGATTAGCAATAATATCCATAGGTACATTTAACCCGTATTTTTCGAATACTTCAACAAAATTAAGGTCGGTATAGATGTCATCAAACAACCCAGGCTTTTTATCAAACCAGTATTTTACATAGCCTTCACGCCAAGGGATATTTTGATAATCAGGAATAATTGAGCCCTGGTATTTGAATTCGACTGGTGCGCCATATACCACACCAATAGTCTGGCCGGCCCAGCCACCTTTAATTTTGTCTTTAAGCTGATCAGGAGTAAATGTGTTTTCCTTGAAAACAACTTTACTTCCTTGCTCCTTATGTTTACAGGAAACAAAAAAGGTTAGCAGTAAAGCTGCAACAAACACACATTCAAAAGCCTTCCTGATTTTATTTTGCATGATACTGATCTGATTAATGGTAAACACTGAGTTCCGTTACCGAAGTAAACCCGGAAACCTGCTTGGTGTATTTATTCCAGTGACCTTCGATTTTTGTATCGCCGATGATACGTATTGCTTTGGTTTCGACAGGATCAAAACTGATTACGTATTCGGCAAAATGAGGCTGAAAAAAGACAATGTCGGTTTCAGGTAATGGAGGTGTTATGGCTGTTTTTTCAACAGGCGTCCATTTCCCGGCTTCATTCAGATATTGAACGTTTAAAGAAGTAAACCAGCCACCAAATTCCTCAAGGCAGCCTGTATGCAAAGCAAGCATGCTGATTTTCTGAGGCGTTTTCCATCCATATCCGTAATAGTCAACTTTCGGGATCTTTGTTTTTGCTGCAAGGCTGTAAAATACAGAGCCTTCACCGGTGGTTATTCCATCATTAATTACATTAACGGATTTAGCATACATCGGTTTCCCGAAAGTGTACCAGCACGAATCAAGCACTTTTTCGTTAAGCTCGCGAACATTTGCCAGAATAGTATCGGCAGTCGGTGCAAAATTAGTTCCCCGGACCAGCAGGTTAAAATCCCTGGCAATTTTCTCTTTCCCGTTATCCAGCTGAAGGGTTATTTTTGAATATCCCGGTGTTGTTGGAATACCAGTGAGTTTTCCTTTAGTAAAACTCAGGCCGGCAGGCAAAGAACCGGAAATAAGACTCCAGTTGTACACTTTATTTGCTTCGGTATAGAAATTAAAATCAACCGCTTTACCGATTTCCATTTGTGGTGAAGGTCCAAGGCAAAATTCGAGAGGCGGACTAAAAGCAGCATCTGTATTGATTGTCAGAATTTCACTTCCGGGTTTTCCGCTTAACTTACCGCCTTTTGAAACAACCAGGGCGATTGTGGCTTTTAAAGTTCTGTCGATAATGTCAGATATACTTGCATCAGGCAGGTCGTAACGGGTAATGTTAATATACCTGTCGTTGAAAGGCTTTTTCCAACCTTCGATTGGCAAACATAAGTTTTCCGGGAAGCATTTCATTCCATTAATTACACCCATCAATCCGGCAACTGTAGCAGCCTGGTTATCTGCATCAAAACCCATGGCGCATGAAAGATCGAGTGTGCGCTGGAAATTATTATCCCCATACAACATAGCCAGTATGGCGCAGGCTCCGTTCAGATTAGCATTCCAGATGGTTTTTGTCATCAGCGGCTCATTGACATAATATTTCTGAGCCATTTTCTGCCTTGCGGCCTTCCAGTCATTAGGATATTTTGCATGCAAGGCGATCATTTCCCTGGCTGTAGCTGTAAAACGGCCGTTGACTGGTAAAGCTTTTATTCCAATTTCGATAAGTTTATTGATGTCTTTCTCGAAATAAGCTGCCGAATACATTGCACCGTAGAAAATAGTTGGTTCAACGCCCCATTCGTCGCTGGTAATTCGAGCAGCCCAATCCGATTTTGCCGCTGCATAATTTACCATTCCCGGAGCAGTTACTGCCCATATCTCATTGATCAACTGTGGATCGATCTGGTACCAGTGAGGATTCAATTCCTTGCTTCCTGTAAAAGGCGGCGTATAACCGAAATGCATCAGACCAAGTGCTGCGCGGTTAGCCAGCCATACACGGTCTCGGATGTGGTACATCCATGCTTCACGTAGCTGTGTATATGAAGGTTCTGAGCCAAATTTTTCCAACTGAAGCAGGTACATATATTCAACATCCGTATCATCGTCGGAGAAAGCACCTTCATATTTTTTCAGTTTATCAAGGCTTTTGCTATATCCATATGGCCATTTTTCTGGTCCCGGTTCTGCAATATATTTGTTCTCGTGTGGCAAACCGTACATATTGCCTATCAATTGTCCGATCCATTCGGCAGCAATTTTGTCGCGTAGCTCGCTGACAGCAATCTTGTATGGTTTACTTCCGTTCGAAGTGAACGGAAGTAAAATCATTACAAAAACAATAAACCTCAATCCAAATATGTCTTTCATCCTCAATTAGTTTTGCATTGCAGGGTTCTGCTGAAGAGAAGGATTTGCATTTAGTACATCCTGGGGAATAGGGAATAATTTTGCATTAGGACCTCTTACCGGTTTATTCCACCAGGAATTACCCCAAAC
>CAIWMA010000262.1 GCA_903913645.1 uncultured Bacteroidales bacterium
AAAATGGCAAATTGAATGTTCAAAATGGCAAATTGAATATTCAAAATGGCAAATTGAATATTCAAAATGGCAAATTGAATATTGAAAACGGGAAATGGAAAATGGATAAATTACATATCACAGAGGGAATAACATATAAATGGGGCTGAATTTAATGCACTAAAAATCAAATTGAATGAGTTCAAAAATTTCCCAAGCCTATTCAAAAGAAACAGATCTCAGAGATTAAAATGCATTTGAATCAACTCTTTTAAAACAGCAACACTAATAGGTTTCGCCATAAAATCATTACATCCCGCATTCATTGCTCTGCTTCTGTCGCCGGGGAGACCAAACGCTGTTTGAGCTATAATTACCACTCGCTGGTCGAACATCCTGATTTGCCTGGTAGCTTCATATCCGTCCATATCAGGCATTTTTATGTCCATCATTATCAAATCAATGTTGGGACTGGCTTTACACACATCAACCGCATCACTGCCTGACTTTACAACTATTATTTCATTGCTTAAGGGTTTCAAAGCTAAGGAGAGCAGCATTCCCGATGTGTCATCATCTTCAGCAATCAAAATTTTCAGGGTTTTGGTTTGTTTTGTTTTGCCGGAAACCTGAATTTTTTCGGTGATTGTCTTTATTTCTTCCTCCTGCACCCTGGCAGGGAGAATAAAACTGAAGGTGCTACCTGCTTTTACCTGGCTTTCGATGCGTAATTTGCTCCTGTGTTTCTCAATAAATTCCTTACAGATAATTAATCCAAGTCCGGTGCTGGGTTCGCTCGCAGTCCCTCTCCGGCTGGTTTGAATATCGAGACGGAATAAATCAGCAATCATGCTGCTGCTCATCCCGATGCCCGAATCCTGAACAGATATTTCAACGCTTCTATCCTCCGCCATTTTTGCCGAAATCGTTACTTTACCTCCTCCCGGTGTAAATTTTACAGCGTTCGAAACAAGATTCCTGATTATTGTCTGCAACATATTGATATCGGCCACAGCCTCCAGATCATCTGCAACGGAGCACACTAGTTCAACTCCTTTGATGCTGGCAGGCTGAAGTGACATTACGATACTTTCGTTGATTACAGGTCTTAAATGAAAGATCTTCGGTTCAAAAGGGATCAGCCCCTGTTCGATACGGGCCCAATGCAACAGGTTCTCGAGCAAACGGAAAAGATTGGTGGATGAATTCCTCATGCTCACCGCAATTTCCCGGACCTCTTCCATTGTAAGTTCCGGCAGCCTTTCTGCCATTATCTGTGTTAATCCCATGAAACCTCCAATGGGGCCGCGAAGGTCGTGGGCAATAATGGAGAAGAATTTGTCCTTTTCGGTGTTGAGTGTTATAAGTTCGTCGTTGATAAATTTAAGCTCCTTTTCCGCTGCTATCCGCCTGGTAATTTCCTGTCCCTGGGCGATGGTTGCCACCGGCGTAATGCCATCAGCGGCAAAGAGTGTAGCCGAATTCCACAATACAGTATGCTTCGAATTATCGATATTCAGAATTTCAATTTCAACAGTTTCCCAGCGCTCGCCGCTTAAGGTTTTACGGATCAGTTCCATTGAATTTCCGGCAAGTTCGGGAGGGAAAAGTATTTCCAGAGATTTTCCTTTAACATCCTCTTCGAGTCTTCCTGTTAACGATTCAAATGCATGATTAAAGCGGGTGATACAAAAATTCGGATCCCATACAATGATAGGTGAATTGGCATAATTTATCAGGTTTTCGAGATAGGAGTTGGTTTCTCGCAGTATTTCCTCAGCTTGCTTGCGGTCGGAGATATCGAAACAATGTCCTATGTAGCCAATAAATTTTCCGGTACTATCAAAATTCGGCGTACCGATGTCAATCAGCCAGCGATATTCGCCGGATGAATGACGGAGGCGGTATTCCATCTCAAAAGGTTCGCGTTTATCAAACGATGTTGTATAAATTTTGATGCATTTATCCAGGTCATCCGGATGAACTCCTTCCGCCCAGCCATTACCCATCTCCTGTTCCAATGTTCGGCCGGTAAATTCAAGCCATATTTTATTAAAATAATTACAAAGTTTATCGGTGCCGGCTCTCCAAATAAGCGCCCTGCCCGAATTGGCGAGGATGCGGTACTGAAGTTCATTCTCGCGGAGTTCATCCTCAGCCCGTTTACGTTCTGTAATATCGTGTATAATGGAGAATAGAATCTGCTTTCCCTGGAAATCGATCGGCGACGAGTGTACCTCAACTGAACGCTCTTCGCCGCTGGCAAGCATATGCTGAAATACAAAATAATTCAGGTTGTTATTTCTTGCCTTTTCCCGTTCCATTTTAACCTTTTCCTTCGAAAGTACATTTATTTCATCAATTTTCATGGTCTGAAGCACTGATTTGGGATACCCATAAAAGCTAGCCGCCGCACTGTTGGCATCTATAATCAATCCTGAATCGGGATCAATAAGCAACATTATGGCGTCGTGGTGTTCGAACAGGTTATTAAACCTTGATTCACTTTCCCTGAGAACCTGTTCTGCTTGTTTGCGCTCAGTGATATCAGTTATAAATCCATGCCAGAGTATTGATCCATCTTGCTCCAGTTGAGGCATTGAATTTCCCAGGAGTGTCCGGATTGTTCCATCGTCAAACTTTACCCTGTATTCATGATTCCATTGTGATAATTTATCAGCCGAATTCATGATCGTTGACATAACACCGGGATAATCATCAGGATGAATTTTGGCAAATATTTTGGATGCATCAAGAAGGACTTCCCCAGGGCCGACACGGTATATTTCTTTTATACCTTCACTTGCATATGGCAAACTGAACGTACCATCGGGGCTCATCCGGAACTGGTATATTAGCCCGGGCACCAGGGCCGCAATTTTAAGCAGCCGGTTATGAGCTTCATAAAGAGCATCTTCGGCCAGTTTTTCTTTTGTAATATCAACCACAAGGCCATGCCATAAAACATCACCATTATCCATTGTCTCGGGCGATGAAGTTACATGCAACCATTTAATTTCGCCAGCGGTTGAAATTCTTCCTGTCCAGTCAAAAGCTTTTTTAAGCCTTATTCCGTCCTGGTTCAGTAGTTCAAACTCAGCCCTATCGCCAGGATAAATGCTTTCGTAAACGAGCTTCGCGTCTTTGAGCAAACCGTCAACACTTAATCCAAGCATTTCTGCCATCCTCGGGCTGGCATAGTCGAGTTTGAAAGTTCCATCTTCCTTACTGTGCAGTATATAAACACCTACGGGAATATTGGCAGCCAGTTTGTCGTACCTGAGTTTGCTGTTCAGCACAGCTTCTTCGGCCAGCTTGCGTTCAGTAATGTCTTCTATAAATCCTTCCAGGTATTCAAGTTTACCATCCTTGTCAAAGACCTGGGAAATATTAAGCCGGCCGGTAAATGTGCTGCCGTCGATGCGGCGGTATACATTCTCAAAGGATTTCAATTCAGGCGTCTCCTCCAGGAGCCTGAGAATTTCATCCCGACGGTTTGGATCAGCAAAAAAATCGA
>CAIWMA010000263.1 GCA_903913645.1 uncultured Bacteroidales bacterium
ACATGGTTTTCTCCTCGTCATGTACAGTTTATGGGCAACCGGATGAGCTGCCTGTTACCGAAAAGGCGCCAATTAAACCAGCCTGGTCTCCCTATGGCAATACCAAGCAGATGTGTGAAGAAATCCTTCGGTTTGTCACCCAATCTCATCCAATACATGCAATTGCCTTACGCTATTTTAATCCTATCGGGGCGCATGATTCAGCTCTTATCGGAGAACTGCCTCTCGGTACGCCCAATAACCTGGTGCCGTTTATAACGCAGACCGCTATAGGTAAACGTGAATGCCTAAGCGTGTTTGGTGATGATTATAGTACTCCCGACGGAACTGCTGTACGTGATTACATTCACGTTGTTGATCTTGCCAAAGCGCATGTTATTGCCATCGAACGTATGCTCGGAGGCAAAACTAAACTTGACATGGAGATTTTTAACCTGGGAACCGGAACAGGGTATTCCGTTTTGGATGTCATCAATGCTTTCGAAAAAGTGACCGGTGAAAAGCTGAACTATAAAATAGTGCCCCGTCGTCCGGGTGATGTGGAGATGGTATGGGCCGATACCCGGTTTGCAAATGATGAACTAGGTTGGAAAGCCGAAAAGACACTCGATGAAATGATGAGTTCAGCATGGAAATGGGAAAAAGCCCTTCAGTCAAAGGCGGTTTGATGAGTTTTCCTGTTTTTACTCGATCCGTTGATTATTCAGGGAATAATTGCTTTTACAAAACAATGAATTAAACCAGTAATTTATAACCACATGAACCCGGCATTTCAGACATTATATTTGATTATACAGTTAGTTGTTCTTGCCACTCTGGCACTTTCGACTATGTATATATTTGTTTTTGCCTTTGCCGGACTTTTTTACAAACAACCAGCGTACTTATCTGCTACCAAGTACCGTAAAATTGCGGTTCTCATTCCCGGATACAAAGAGGATGATGTGATTTTAGAAGTAGCGAGGGAAGCACTTTTACAGGATTATCCAACAAACTGTTATGATATAGTTATTATTGCTGATTCCTTCGAGCCGGAAACGCTGGCTAAACTCAGGGAGATGCTGATAAAGGTGGTAGAAGTTAAGTTCGACAAAAGCACTAAATCAAAGGCATTGAACAAAGCCATGGAGATATTGCCTGGTGACTATGATATCGCTGTTGTTCTGGATGCCGATAATGTGATGGCTAAAGATTTCCTGACAAAAATAAATGCTTCTTTTGAACAGAATTTTATGGCCGTTCAAGGTCATCGTACGGCAAAGAATACCAACACTTCACTCGCTATTTTGGATGCAGTGAGTGAAGAAATTAACAACCATATTTTCAGGAAAGGGCATCGTGTACTCGGACTTTCTTCCGCCATTATTGGATCCGGGATGGCTTTCAGGTATGACTTTTTCAAGGATCTGATGTCGGAAGTAACCGCAGTAGGTGGCTTTGATAAAGAAATTGAACTGAAGTTGCTGAAAGAAGGGCATAAAATTGAATACCTCGATGATGCATTTGTTTTTGATGAAAAAGTTCAGAAAGCGGAAGTGTTCAGTAACCAGCGGCGCCGATGGCTTTCAGCTCAGCTGCATTACTTCAGGATGGATTTCTTTAAGGCTTTTAAAGCATTAATTTTAAAGGGAAATGTTGATTATTTCGACAAGGCCATCCAGTTTATTCAGCCACCACGAATTTTATTACTGGGAGGAGTTATTCTTTTTGGAGCAGCTTTCCTATTGTTTAATTTCATTTTTGGGCTTTGCCTTTGCTACTCTTTGCTTTGGGGAATTATTATCGCGCTATGCCTGCTCTCCTTTTTATTCTCAATCCCGGGTGCTTTTTATACCAAAGAAACTCTGAAAGCTTTGGTCAGACTTCCCGGAGGTATGATTCTGATGATGGGATCCCTTCTTAAAATAAAAGGTGCGAACAAAAACTTTATTCATACAAAACACAACGCTACAAAATCTGATTAAAATTAGAAAAACCTCACTCGTCCAACTGATATAACCTAGAAAAGAGAAAAGATGATCGGTAATAAAAATATTGTCTGTGTTTCGAATACAACCTGGGAAGGGTTTTATACAAAATCGACTGTACAGATCATGTCGTTACTTGCAAAGAGGAATAAAGTATTATTCGTTGAGTATCCTTTTACATTAAAAGATCTGCTCTCAACATTATTGGGGAAGGGCAGGGCTCCAGTTTCCAGGATGCTGGGGATGGCAAAGAGGCTTGTACCTGAACAAACCAATTTTGACACAACAGTTCATCACCTTGTCATTCCGCCGTTACTTCCTGTTGAATTCATTAAGATTGAACCACTCTATAAACTGCTTTTAAAACTCAACACACTCATTTACGCAAGATCCGTCAGGCGTGCCCTACAGAAACTCGAAATGAATGATCCGGTCTGTATAAATGCCTATAATGCTATTTATGGCAAAAACATGGTCGGGAAAATAAACGAAAAACTGCACTTGTTCTACTGTTATGATGGTCCCAACACAAGCAGATACGGCCAAAGGGCAAATGATGCTGATCAGGGATTTGCAAAACAGGTCGATGGGGTAATTGTCACGTCCGAGTTCCTTGCCAGTTCAATGAAGGAATTTAACCAGGAAATGTATGTGGTCAAAAATGGGGTTGATTTCAGAATATTCAACCAGGATGCAAAAACAGGATTGAATAATGACGGGAAAAGGAAAAAAGTCGGGTATATCGGCAGCCTGGATCAACGTTTCGACATTGATACAATAGAGTATTCAGTACAACAACTCCCCGATTACGATTTTGAGTTTGTCGGCGAATTAATGAATAGTAACATAGAGCACCGCCTCTCTGGGTATCAGAATGTGAAATTCATGCCGCCTGTAAAACCTAATGAAGTACCAGGATTATTGCAAAAATGTGATGTAGGACTTATTCCCTATATCTGCAATGAATACTCAAAAAATATTTATCCTTTAAAAATTAACGAATACCTGTCGGTAGGAGTGCCTGTAGTACTCACTTCGTTTGCTGATCTTCCCGAATTCAATGAAATAGTCAGTTTCACCAGTGGAAAGGAAGCATTTTGTAAAGCAATAGTTCGTGAGATTGAATACGACAGTCTGGAAAACATAAAGAAGAGAATTCAATTTGCGGAGAAGAACTCCTGGGAAAACCGGGCTCAACTATTTGATGACGTTATTGACCGTCTTTTAGAAAAGAAATTGAAAAGCCAATAAACTTGTTTGCTATCATGATACAAAAAGAGAAAAGAAAACCAAGATTGGAAAGACTTGAAGCACTTCGGGGCTTTGCAGCACTGTATGTAGTGTTTTTCCATATTCTTCCACAGAAGATATACCTCTTAGGGTTGGATATAGGTGCCCTTTTCAGATTCGGACCAGAAGCGGTGATTGTGTTTTTTGTGCTTTCAGGATTTGTAATCAAATACACGTATGAGAAATCAAAAGATAAATCTTTTAAATTTTACTTCATTCGCCGTTTTATACGTTTGTATGTTCCACTGCTATTTATTTTCCTGCTTGGTTACCTGTTGAAGTGTTACAAAGAAGGCATGCTAGCTTCTCCCGAATGGCTTACCCTTTTAGGCAACCTGTTTATGCTGCAGGATGTTATTTCACAGAAACCGCATGTGATATCAGCAACTTACATGGGGAATGGCGTGCTATGGTCACTTTCCTATGAATGGTGGTTCTATATGCTATTCTTCTTTCTCGCGAATAAAATAGATAAAGAACGGCTTAATAAATGGGTAAGCATAATTACTATAACAGCTGCTGTTACGTATGTCATTTACCCGTTTCATGTTAACCGGCTGGTTATGTATTTTGCTATCTGGTGGATAGGAGTAAGGTTTGCCGAAACATATCTTGCGGGCGGGAAATTTACTATTCGCGGAATCATGCCTTTTGCTTATGTACTGTTCACAATCACCGCGATTCTTGCATTGAACCTTGCCATCCACTTTGCTTCTACTAAAATATACAGTTATCCATTGGTGGCCTATCCTTTTATCGAATTGCGCCATTTTGTTGCTGCAATTATGGTGCTATTTGGAGCTGTTGTGTGGCAAAACCTCCGTTGGCGGGGCTTTAATCTCATTTTTGGAGTTTTCAAATACCTGGCGCCCTGTTCTTATGTGATTTATATTTCACATGCTTACCTGGTAGTGGAGGCAACTTACCTGAGTTTCATTGGTAATAAGGTAATTGAGTATGGGCTTTATATTATAGTGCTGATACTTTTTTCATACCTACTGGAGGTTGTTGTTTATAACCGCATTAAAAAATTGCTAATCGGTTAATCGTGGATTATACTGTTAATCTGGATTAACGAAAAATATAAAGAAGTAAAAAAATGAAAATAGGAATAGAAGCACAACGTATATTTCGGAAGAAAAAACACGGAATGGATGTGGTTGCCCTCGAACTAATCCGTAACCTTCAGCTGATTGATACAGAAAATGAATATGTTTTGTTCATAAAACCAGACGACGATTACCTGGCAATAAAAGAAACTGCCAATTTTAAAATTGTTGAACTCACAGCCGGGTTTTACCCTTTCTGGGAGCAGATTGCTTTGCCAATAGCCGCAAAGAAAGCTGGTTGCCAGATTCTTCATTGTACCAGCAACACAGCTCCTGTTATAACCTCTATTCCAACTTTGGTTACACTGCACGACATCATTTACATGGAAAGCAGTTACCTGAAGATTTTAGAGGGAAGCGGAACCAACTATCAGAAGTTCGGCAATGCTTACCGCAGGATGTTCGTTCCCTGGGTTATCAAAAAAAGCCGGAAGATTATTACAGTATCGCATTTCGAAAAAGCCAGGATAGGGCAATTTTTTAGAATGGAAGGTGATCCGAGGCTCGAAACTGTGTATAATGGCGTAAGCGAACATTTTAAACCTGTTACTGATCAGATAGAACTTCACCGGGTCAAAGAAGAATACCATTTGCCCGGCCATTTTTTCTTTTTCCTTGGCAATACCGATCCTAAGAAAAATACGAAAGGAACTCTTAAAGCATTCTCCGACTTCCTGAAACAAACCGGAAGCGATCTACACTTGGTGATGCTTGATTATGACCATTATGAACTGGAAAAACTTCTTGACGAAATTGGCGACGCCGAACTGATAAACCGGATTATACTTACAGGTTACATTGTAAATACAGATCTGCCCGCCATTTACTGCCAGTGCGAAGCCTTCCTTTATCCTTCCTTACGCGAAAGTTTTGGGATTCCAATGCTCGAGGCAATGGCTTGCGGTGCCCCGGTGATTACATCCAATACATCCTCAATGCCTGAAGTGGCTGGTGATGCGGCCATATTGGTTGATCCGTTTAATTCTGAGGAAATTACATCGGCCATGGTCCGGGTAATCACAGATAAAGATTTGAAAGCTGGTTTAATTAGCAAAGGATTTATTCAGGCGACGAAATTTACCTGGAAAGCCATGGCCCGGCATGTGCTGGAAATATATCGTGAAATCGGAGCTGAAAACAAATTGACTTAATCCGAAGCCAAAAGAAAAAGAATAAATTTAACTCAATAACATTACTCGCATGTTCCGCCCGTTAGTACCTGCCAATATTCGGATGCACCAATATAGCCATGAAAAACTGGAAGATATTCCTGAGGGAGTTTTTGAAAGTATCAGGGCCGGGTTTGCTGCCCAACGGTCAGAAACACCACTTGTATCGGTAAATATTATTGCATGGAACGAAGAATCAAATATCCTTCGCAATCTTTCATCGCTAAGCGTTATAAGAAGCACGCATGCTGTCGAATATATTTATGTTGATAATAATTCGAAAGATAAAACTTCTGAAATCATTCGTAAGTGTGGAATAACTCCTGTTTTTGAAATAAAGCAGGGCTATGGTTTTGCAAGGCAGGCAGCAATGGAAAATTCTCATGGTACATATATATTAACCGGCGATTCTGATACCATTTATCCTCCGACATGGGTTGATTCCATGCTGAAACCAATACTTGCGGGGAAAAGCATTGCCTGTTCCGGCACCTATTCCTTTATTCCTGGTAAAGGCCAATCGCGATTGCGATATGCATTCTACGAATTCTTTCGCGACATCATACATTTCCTTCGAACCATTAACCGTCCTTACCTTGCCGTTGGTGGAGTGAATTTTTGTTTCCCGCGCGAAGTAGCTCTGAAAATCGGGTTTATAAAGAACAACTCCCGCTCAGAAGATGGTTCCATGGCACTTGCCCTTCTTAAAACCGGAAAAATACAACGGGTCACACAGTTAAAAGCTGCAGCATGGACAATTACCCGTTCAGTAGAAAATAGCGGTAGTTTTATTAATGCAATAAAATTACGTGTAATAAAGGAATTCAAACGGGTTAGTATCTATTTCTACAAACATGGTTAGATGTTCACCAATAAATTCAGAAAAATTTTAATCCAGAAATAAACCTCATTATTATGAATACAACTTCCCCGATTGCAATAATAGTGGCTTGTGATAATCACTACGTGATACTTTTAGCCGCGCTGTTAAAATCAGTTGATTATCATCATAAATCAGGTGAAAACATTGAAGTTTTTATTGTTGATGACGGTATTTCGAAAGGCAACCGGAAAAAAATGACTGCGTCTCTGGTTTCGGACAAAATGCATCTGAACTGGATAGCTATGGATGATGCTATCCCTGATACGATGAGGATTCCTTTCGACCGGACTTCGTACCCTAAAAACATACATACCAGGATCTTTATTCCTCATTTTATACCCGAACGTTTCGAAAAGATTATTTACCTGGATGTAGATATGATCATGATGCGGGATATATCTGACCTGTGGAATATTGAGTTAGGTGATCATATGCTTGCTGCGGTTATGGACCCTCGTTTAAAGGTATTCAGTAATTCCTGGGGAGGGATATTAAATTACAAAGAGTTGGGTTTTGATCCTGAAACCAAGTATTTTAATACCGGGATTCTTGTCATTAATATCAAAAAGTGGCGAGAAGAGGATAGCGCTGTTACCGTTGTTAAATGTATTTCGGATAATGAAAAATTTGCTAATTATCCTGACCAGTACGGATTAAACATCGTTATGGCCAATCGCTGGTTGGAACTGGATCCACGATGGAATGCATTTGCGTCAGATGAATGTGTCGATCCTTTCAATATTCATTTTATAGGCCGTAAGCCAATGTATAAAACTTACGACAACCGGGAGGAATTCCTGAAGATTTTCTTTGAACATCTTAACCGTACCAAATGGAAAAACCTCAGGCCAATAGGCGAATCAAAACGGTATATTAAGAAATTGAGCAATGTTATCAAAAAAATACCTGAATTTTTACGCCGCTAATTCTGTTAAGAACCTTACTTTTAATCTGGATGAAGAAAATTATAACTTATTTGCGTTATCTATCCGAATACCTCAGGTATGGCGATTTTACATCTGTTATTTCGGCCATTAAATATGTGAAAAGCAGAACATCACATAGCAGTGACAGGATTATTAAAACATCGGTCGGTACTTTTTATTGCCGTAAAAACACTAACGATTTTCAATTCGC
>CAIWMA010000264.1 GCA_903913645.1 uncultured Bacteroidales bacterium
ATGCTATCAATGATACAATAAGGTACACATACACCTATAATACTGCCGGTTATATGCTTTCAGAACTGGCAATGCAAAGGAAAAATAATATTTGGGTAACTAATTATAAAAGCAACATTACGTATGATGATAATAATAAGATGCTGTCCTGGATATATGAAGAATGGACAAATGAAACATTGGAAGAAAGTTACAGGCTAACATTTACCTACGATGCTAATGGCAACGAGCTCGTAGATGTATCTGCGATTTTGGTTAATTCTGTTTGGGTAAATCTGGAAAAATACACTTACACTTACGATGGGAATGGGAATCGCCTCTTGTTTATAAATGAATTATGGGACAATAATACCTGGGTTAATAACAAAAGGCATAGTTATATATGCGATGCACTAGGGAATAAAGTTTCGGATTTATATGAGTTATGGGCAAATAATGCCTGGGTTAACAATGAGAAGTACAGCTTTTCTTATGATGCCGGCAATAATATGCTTTCCGATATAACTGAGGTATGGGTTGATGGTAGCTGGACAAGTGAGCAGAAATATGATTACACGTATAATTCAAATGGCGAAATGCTTTCGGAGTTACTCTTAATTTATGCAAACAGCACCTGGAGTTATTCTAATTTAAAGACTTATACCTATGACACAGGTGGAAACCTGGTTAGTCAATTACAGGAAGTGCGTTCGTTTGAAGGTGATTCCTGGAATCCAATTAACAGGAATAATTTTATTTATGATGCCAACAATAATATGCTAGCTGAGATATTTCAGAACTGGACGGATGATGCCTGGGTAAACAGCAGTAAAAAAACGTATACTTACGATGCAAATGGAAATATGTTTAACGGAGAATTCTTTATTTGGAATACAGATACGAACACCTGGGAACAAACAGAAACTGAACCATTTCAAATATCAGTTAATGGAGAAATGAAATGGACAAATGATGCCGGAATTAAAATCCAGATACATTGGTTCTCACCGGAAGCTACAGCAATTAGCTATCATGAGGCAGATGAAATTAATGTTTTCCCTAATCCTGCTAGCAAAACCCTGAATATTAGGGCGAATTTAACTCAAAGTAAGGTCAGAATTTATTCACTGGAAGGCACCTTAATTCAGACTGCATATTTTTTGGGCACTACCAATAGTATTGATGTAAGCAAGTTGGAACCAGGCATTTTTGTTCTGAAAATCGAAACACCGCATGGAACGGTTATCAGAAAGTTTGTAAAGAATTAATAAGCCCGGCACTTGGAGTAAAGAGTAAGATACTGCTTAGTTTTTTTAAATTCTTTTCCACCGACATGTATAAGTTGGAAGAATCCTAAATTGAAGATTTGTATTTAGCGGGTATTCCCACTAATCGTCTCGGTGCCTATCGTTCATCCTTCTTTCTCTGCCTGGTTGCCCAAGATAGGTATAACCGAAAAACCCTGGCTAAGCATTTGAATAAACCTTAAATTAAGTTGTTATCACTTAGTAATGTATTTAACCCGTTAAAGCTAAAGGGCTTTTGTGTATAGCCATCCATTCCTGCTTTAAGTATAGAAGCTTTATCGGGATTAGTTGTAATAGCAATAATTGTGGTATGACCTTTCCCCGGATTATTATTTTCTATTCTCCTGATTTCTTTTACTGCCTGCAAGCCATCCATTTCAGGCATTTGTATATCCATTAGAATAAGATCATATTTTTCTTCGTGGAATCTGCTTACAGCTTCATATCCGTTTTTTGCGATATCCACCTCATGCCCAAAATGCTTCAGGTAAAACGTTGTGACCTTTTCACTCAGTTCATCATCTTCCGCCAACAAAATACTAAGTTTTCTCATTTGATCTTTATTCTTATAGGCTCATGGTTAAGTTGCTTTTAAAAAAAACCAAGCCTTGATTGTCAAATTTCGTAAATATATGTTTTTGTAAACGGGGTTTTCCTAATTTAATTGTGGAATGCCTGCCCGGCGTTCAGTACCATGGTCTTAGAACGCTTCATCAGGACTATTATGAATACCGGATTAATTGCAGAAAAGGTCGCACTCAGCTTGAAAAATATGGTCTGGATTTACTTCCAGGCCTATTTTGTTTGACGGGCTTCAGCTTTTTACTTTCAGAACGCTTTCCGGGCTACGCCGCCAATCATAAGCCCGAATTTGTGTATGAATTGCGGGGCGAAGCCGAAGCAATCTCATCCCGCATAGGCAATCCTTCTTTGCCAATTTCCTATTCTCCATCAGATTGCTTCGGCGAAGGCCACTTGTACAAACTAACTTTTCCTCCACACGCCTCGCAATACTAAACATACCCATATTCTTTTATGTTTAATTTTACATTAGTATATTTAAAGCAAATTATATGTTGAATTACCGGAACGCAACTCAGAACGATTTACCTGCCATTGTGGCAATATACAACAGCACTGTGCCAACCCGAATGGTAACTGCCGATACAGAACCCGTTTCGGTCGAAGACCGCCAACACTGGTTCGATGAGCATAACCCGGCTAACAGGCCCTTATGGGTGGTGGAAAGCAACGACGGAAAAATGACCGGCTGGGTTAGCTTCCAATCTTTTTACGGGCGACCTGCCTATAACGCAACCGTGGAAATAAGCATCTACCTTGCCACAGAGGAAAGGTGCAAAGGCCTGGGGAAAGAAATCCTGAACTATTGCATCCAAAGAGCGCCTTCATTGGGTGTGAAAACCATACTCGGATTTATTTTTTCGCATAACGAACCCAGTTTAAAGCTTTTCACGCATGCCGGCTTCGAGGTATGGGCTACCCTGCCTGATATTGCTTTACTCGATGGCGTGGAAAGAGGTCTGAACATCCTTGGCAAAAGGATTGCATGATGAGCCAGGCTGCGTCATATTTACAAAAATTCAACTCCTTATGCAGATACAAAGCCTCTAGCTAGCCTATAAGAATAGAGTCCATAATTATATCAGGCAAAACATAAGACATCCGCCACCGTGAATTCTGACAAAATACTCACTTTCATGATCTATCCTGCATTAACCGGTTTATGATTGTGAAAGGATAGAATATATCAATTTTTAACACAACGTACAGAATTCCCGCATTGCATATAATCAATGGTGGTGCCAATATCAGTAATACTGTTTCCAACAGCATGCTCAAAGGCATGGGTCGAACCATACTCCTGGTAATCAAACACAGTAGAAGTCCAGAAGATTCCATAACCTTTCAATCCTTCGAACCAACCGCTACCGGTATTATCGCCGCTACGGTGGCCACCTCCACGAGCAGAAAAGCCACTGCTATTGGTTGCTAAATTGGGGCTACCCCAGTAAGTAGTTCCTGTTTCTTTAAGTTTTTCGCCAACAAATTCTTTGCCTCCAAGATATTCAATTAATGTAGTCCACTCAGTGTCCGCTGGCATATGCCAGCCCGAGGGGCATAGCTTTTTACTATCTGCAACTGCATAAAAATTATATAACATGCCATATACATCTTTATAACCTGGTATATTATCATACGTACAATATGCACTGGTTTTTATAATAAACCATGATTCACTGCCAGTTATTTCAGGAATATCATCTCCATTATTGAACTTTGTTGTTTTCAGGTTTTCGGCCATCCATACCTGTTTTCCTATAGTTACAATATTATACGTATTGCCATCAATATCAGCTATCGGGGTCGTAAACGAATAAACATCACCATAACTTGTTCCGGCACTGTTGATGGCATAAGCCCGTAAATAATACGTGGTGCCCGATGTTAACCCTGCCAGATCACTCAAAAATGGGCCAGGTCCAGCTCCATCCATAGTTCTGCTATCCCAGATAACCGGCACGGTATCTAAACTCCAGCAAACACCACGGGCTAGTATGGTAGCGCCCCCATCGGAAGTAATATTACCACCGCTTTTAGCTGCAACAAGCGAAATTGAAGTAACAGGCGTTGTGGTTATACTTGGCAGTACCGGTTTTAGTAGTTCTGATGTTGAAAAGGAAATAGTATTACCATAAGCTGTTCCAACACTATTGGTGGCATAAGCCCTGACACTATACGTTTTGCCTTCGGATAAACCAGAAAGGTTACTTACAAAAGATCCTTCTCCTGTTCCATCAAATGTTTTGTTATCCGCAATTGTAGGAGTGGTAGCTATACTCCAGCATACGCCACGGGCTGTTATTGCTGCACCTCCACCGCTTATAATATTACCACCGCTTTTAGCTGCAGTTTCTGATATTTCGCTTATCCCGAATGTTGATAAAGCCGGCATCTGCTTCTTTTCCTCTTTTTTGCAGCTATTCGCAAATATCAGTATTGTGAGAATGGTAAAAAACGGGAATAGTGAGAAGTTGCGTGTGTATTTCATCATAATATAATTTAGTGATATCCAATTTTATAGATTTTTGTATTTAATACGTGTAATTATTGCAAGAGTAAGTTGTAGATATTCAGGAATATATTCAGGGGCAGAAGTGATCGTTCAGTAATAGAGATTGAAGGTAAAAATTGTTTTGAACACGTAAAGAAGGATGAACTTTAAGGAAATATTTATATAAGGGTTTAATAGTAAGAGATTGCTAAAAGTATTACTTAAATTCTATATCTGCCTATTTCTTTGATACTTTATATTTCCACAAAAACTTTATCGGATAAAACTTGTCATCACTTTCTTAACTGCTGCTGGTGGCGGTAAGGTATTTTTGGTTTGCTCACGCATTTTGAGCAGCCAGGCCATAGTATTGCCCAGAACGCTCATTATCTGTGCGCCTTCCAGGTCTTGTTCCGCCTCACCGGGCGTGCGCCCGTGAATAATATTCCAGTAATTGGCAGTGGCCAGTATCATTTCGGAATAGGTGAGATAGTGATTCAGGCTATCGAACGTTACCGATCCGCCAGTGCGGCGTACGGCAACCACCGCGGCTCCTACTTTATGCCGGAATAATCCCCCGTTGCTGCCCGAAACATAGAAAGCCCTGTCGAGAAAGCATTTCATAGTTCCCGCAATACCCGCGTAATAAACCGGAGAAGCAAGTATAATGCCATCGGCGTTCTTCATGCTTTGAATCCATTCGTTAAGATTATCGCCGGTGGTGGTGCACTTTTCATCTTTATTTATTGCGCAGTTGCCGCATGCCAGGCAACCCCGTACCGCTTTATTTCCGATATGGATAATTTCAAAATCAATTCCGTTTTCTTCCAGCTGTGCTCCTACCATTTGTAAGGCATGGTATGTATTTCCTTCTTTTTTCGCACTTCCGTTTATGGCTACTATTTTCATTTATCCGGGTATAAATTTATTTAGATTCAAAGATTGTTAAAAGCCAAAATTATTGCTTTTTTGTGAGAATTCAGATTTGGAATCGTTGATTGGGGCGGATTTACAGAATTTGCTTGCTTATTACAAAAATATGCGATCAGGTGTCGGGAGACACGCGTCACCAATGTAGATTTATACATTTAGATTAATAGTGAGTTATTAAATGTTTTAACTTGCACTGGATTAAAATAATGTTTTAAATATATTAAAATGAATCGTGCATATTATAATGATTCTATCACGAAATTTCTCGTTACATCTCCTGAAGAAATAATTGGAAAAATTGCTTTAAAGAACCAGTTCTCATTAGAACAAACCCAAAAGGATACGTGGTTGGCACAAATAATCATATTGAAAGAAGTTCTACCTCCTTATAAAGGTTCAATCTATTTTGAATACACTATACCTCGAATGGGTCAGCGAATTGATGTTGTTATTCTAATCGGCGCAGTAATCTTTATACTTGAATTCAAAATTAATGAAAAGGAATACAGCTTAAACGCTACAGACCAGGTTATGGATTATGCTTTGGATTTGAAGAACTTCCATGAATCAAGTCATGACCAATTTGTCGCACCTATTCTTATCGCCACTAAAGCAAAAAACGTTATTACAGTTGTTGCTACAACACCCCAAAATGATAAACTCCTATTCCCAATTAAGAGTAATATTTCATTATTAGCAAAGGTAATTGAAGATGTAATTTTCTTTAGTGAAGGTAATGACATTAATCAAAATGATTGGGAACAAGGTCGATACTGTCCAACTCCAACAATCATTGAAGCAGCAATGGCCCTTTACAACAACCATTCTGTTGAGGAAATCTCTCGAAGTGATGCCAGTGCAATAAACCTAAGTCAAACATCTGAAGCTGTTTCCAAAATAATTCATTCCTCAAAATTGAATTATCGGAAATCCATTTGCTTTATTACTGGTGTACCTGGTGCTGGGAAAACCTTGGTCGGACTTCATGTTGCTACAACACACATTGATAAATCTAATGATTTATACAGTGTATTCCTTTCGGGGAATGGACCTCTCGTAGCAATTCTGAGGGAAGCGCTTGCAAGAGATAAAGTTAAAAGAGAAAAAGAAAAAGGGAATAAAACCAAGAAGGGAGAAGCATTAAGCGATGTTAAAATGTTTATCCAGAACGTTCACAATTTTCGTGATGAATGCCTTATAGATATTGAATCAGCACCAATTGAACATGTTGCTCTTTTTGATGAAGCACAACGTGCATGGAATTTGGAACAAACCTCAAATTTTATGAGCCGTAAAAAGAATCGGCCTAATTTCAACCAATCTGAACCTGAATTTTTAATATCATGTCTTAATCGGCATAAAGACTGGGCAGTTGTTGTCTGCTTAGTTGGCGGTGGTCAGGAAATAAATACAGGCGAAGCAGGAATAACTGAATGGATTCAATCCTTAGAACGATCATTTACTGAATGGGATATTTACATTTCTGATAGGCTTGCAGATAGTGAATATAATGCAAGTGAAGTTCTGAAAAAACTGGAATCTCGGCCAAATGTAGTTTACGACAAATCATTGCATTTAGCAGTTTCGATGAGATCATTTCGTGCGGAAGATGTTTCGTTACTTGTTAAGCAAGTACTTGATATTAGTATTGCTGATGCAAAAAATACTCTAGAAAGAGTAAGAGTAAATTATCCAATTGTCATAACTCGCGATCTTTCAAGGGCTAAACAATGGCTAAAGCAACAAGCGAGAGGTTCTGAGCGATATGGAATAGTTGTTTCCTCTCAAGCTGAAAGATTAAAACCTCACGCCATTTTTGTAAAATCAACGATGGATCCAATACATTGGTTTCTTGATGGCAAGGAAGATGTGCGATCTTCTTATTATCTTGAGGATGTGGCTACAGAATTCGATGTTCAAGGTTTAGAACTTGATTGGGTTTGCGTAACCTGGGATGCTGATTTCAGATATGCTGAAAACGGATGGGATGGTTGGTCATTTGTCGGAAGTCGATGGAATCACATTAATAAAGCGGAACGGAAGGCCTATCTTAAAAATGCATATCGCGTGCTATTGACACGTGCCCGACAAGGTATGGTAATTGTAGTTCCTTCTGGTGATTCTGAGGACCATACTAGGCCACCAAAATATTATGATTCGACCTTTGAATATTTGAAAGAAATAGGGTTTACCGTTATCTAAATTATGCCTCCCTCGCTGTCCGAATTCTTCCATAAAAAAATAAACAAGATATATCCTTAGTCTGCAACTACGGACACCAAATAAAGCATTTTTGTGAATTTGATTGGTTTTCTCTCTGAGGTCGATTTGCATCTCACTACCAGCGCGCTAATAAAAAATAAATTTCTACCTTTACTCAAGTAAAACGATCTCTCCATTCGCGCATCTTTTTTCAGACTTGTTCGGAAAAACCTGCTAACTTTCAAATACTATTTTAATGAACTTAAATAGTTATTTTAAAAGGATTCTTGGTACGTCTGATGCTTTTGGACTACTTAATGTATCTATTGAAAAGGCGTTTCATGCCAGATCTTTTAAATTGTTCTGGCGGTACTGGAATCCTTTGTATGGATATTTGTTATCAAAATATATAAATAAGCCATTATCAAGAAAGTTGAACGATAAGATTTCAACCATATTGACATTTATTTTTAGTGGTTTAGTGTTACACGATTCCTGGTTAATGCCTCTCTATTACATTTTATTTAATAAAATAATTTTCTTCCCGGTAACGATTATTTTCTTCTGTTATGCCATAGTTTTGGTAATTGAAGATACATTCAGGTTAAGAAAAAATACTACTGACGATAAGATACATGTGTTGATTAACATAGTTTACATTCTGGGAATTAGTATTGTTGGAGGGTTACTGTCAGCTATTATTTAAAATAAAATCAAGTTAATTCAATAACCCGCTGTCCGCTGGAATACCGGATACCGAAGCATTTTTATAAATCAGATATCCCTGATAACCCGGAAGTAAATAAGCTTTTTATAGATGCCGGATGTACTGATCTTTTTGATCGTGATCCATTTTTCATCCTAAAAGGAAGCCGTGAACAGAAAAACCTCTCGCCGAAAAGATCCTGTCCTCCCTAAACTTAACAACTGCAGATGACGACCTGGAAACATACCGTGAGGAACAGATGCCGGTAAATTGAAAGATTATACACCCCCGGTTTGTTAATATTATATTTTCTATCAACTTCAAGAATTCTTTACCCTGTTGATGTTTAGGGCGAACAAAGCAAAAAGTAAAATGTTTGCCTGCGGAGAACTCAGACCAGGATTTTCAAAAAACATTACCATATGAGGAAAAATTGGCAAGTTCTAATATTGCATACTTCGAAAGTTGTGAGGATTTGTATCACATTAGGTCTCACTGACAAGCAATTAAACTAATACAAAAAATATTTCTTTATTTGACAGGACAACCGTATAATTCCAATTTGCTTTTATAACTTTGACATTAAAATTACCAGCTTTAATATAAGGTTTTCAATTTATCATATCTAATCTATTACCCATGAAAAAATATCGGTTATTTGTTGCTTTTCTGCTTATCAGCATCTCCATTTCAGCACAAACAGGAATACCTGACTATACATGGTATACAGGGCAAGTTTCACCTTATTCCATTTCGGGCACGGATCAGCTTCTTGCATTATCCAACATTGTAAATGGCACGGCCGGAGCAAAGATAAACAGTGGCAATGCAGATGATTTTTCAAAAAAAAATATTGCCCTTACCAGCAACCTGGATCTGAGTAATTACAACTACCCGGGTGGCACTTCCGGCTGGACTTCAATCGGAAACAATTCGACCCATCCATTTAAAGGAAATTTTGATGGGCAAAATCACACGATTAAAAACCTGGTTTCATATTATTCAACAGATACTTTGTCTGGCTTGTTCGGATATGTACGAAATGGGAAAATCGGGCAACTTGTGCTGGAAGATGTTAATATACAAACTGACACTTTACTTGTAATCATCCACACCGCCGCACTTGTAGCGTACCTCGAAGTAGCCTCTGATTCAGCTATTGTTGAAAATTGTACTGTAACAGGTTCCATCATAGCATCGATGTACAGTAACAATGGTGGTTTAATAGGTTCTATAAACAGTTTTGGCTTTGCCAAAGTAAGAAATTGCTCAAGTAGCGTGAACCTGCTGAATGGCAATTCCTGTGGAATGATCGGGCATGTTAATACCGACCGGTCAGTTACTGTAGCAAATTGCATTAATAACGGGTCCATATCGTGTACTAATAGGCGGGGATCATTTGCTGGCGGATTTATAGGGCAGGTTTCAAATTATTATTTAAAACAATGTGTGATTAGCAATTGCACTAATACAGGAGAAATTTCAAATTTTTATTCAGGTGGAGGTTTAATTGGCCATATTTACGGGGGGCCTGTTAATATTGACCATAGCAGCAATAAAGCAAAAATCTATAACTGTCAATCTACAGGTGGATTATTAGGGTTTGCATTTGGCCCTTTTTACATAAATACAAGTTATAATTCAGGCCCGCTATACAGTCTATCAGGAGGAGGCGGCATTATAGGGACTACTAATTCCCGGGGCTCTATTACAAATAGTTATAATACTGGAAATATAATAATTTCAGGTGAAATATCGGGAACCGGGGGTGGAATAGTAGGGATGATAAATTCTTCCTGGTATGATAGTGTCTTTGTAAAAAACTGTTATAATACAGGATCTATAACAGCGGAAAGTTATGGTGATGCCGGTGGAATTGTCGGGTATCTTCAATCGTATAGCTATGGTTATATTTCTGTCAGGAACTGTGTGTCAGCAGGTTGTTCATTAAGTGGGTACCCAACAGGCTGTGGAAGAATTGTAGGCGGGTATGAAGGGGACATATTACTTAAAAACAACTATGGCTGGCTTTTCACCCGGGCGAACAACAGTACTGTTAACTCCGGCAATAAGGATGGCGTTGGTATCAGTGCCAGCCAGGCATTTACCGCCGTCAATTGGTGGAATGGCACCACAGGCTACTTTAATGCTACCGACAAACCCACAATAAAGCCTGACCAGGTCTGGGTATTCGGCGACAACCAACTTCCTGTACTTAAATCGATACCAGGGCAATTAAGCTCATGGCCCATGTGTTATGTAGTCACCGTTTCCTACAACACAAACGGAGGAAGCGAAATTGCTGATGAGGAAGTTAGTTTATTCGGAAAGGCCATACGGCCTCTTAATCCTGTACGACCCGGTTATGCCTTTATAGATTGGTACAGCGAACAGATGCTTACTAATGTTTTTGATTTTAATTCATTAATTTCTCAGGATACCACGTTGTATGCAAAGTGGGAGCAAATTATGTACACCGTTTCCTTCAATGCGAATGGAGGAAGTGTAATTGCGGATGAAGAAATTGGCATGTACGAAAAGGCATCACAACCAGCTAATCCTACACGACCCGGGTATACTTTTAAAGATTGGTACAGCGACCATGCACTAAGCATAATTTTTCATTTCGATTCCTTAATTACCAGTAATATAACGCTGTATGCAAAGTGGGAAATTATCCCGATTGTATTGAACCAGGAAATGATTTCTGCTTCATATTCTTGTTCCGGCGGCGATGCAGTTTTAACATTTGGGGTCAAAACCGGATTGCCTTCAGGATATAAAATTGTTTATGGCTCAAAAGCAACAACAGCCGGATTTGTTAATATTGATTACATTCCAATTTTAACGACTGACAGTACCATTATAATTCCTGTGCCATCATCAGTGCCTGCAGGGAGCTATGGCGCAACCTTATTTATACATGGTTTAGAAGATAATGTAAGCCCAGGTTATGCTTTTATCATCACGAAAATGTTAAGCGATGATGTAATTGCAGGTAAATTCACGAATTTAGTTTTCTGCGATAATTACCTTCACAATTTTAAAGAGTATAAATGGTACAAAAATGGTGTTCTGATCGCAAATGCGGATAAGCAAAATTATGATGATAATGCCGGACGCGCAAGCAACAGTTACCAGGTTCAGGTTGTTACCTATACGGGTGATACCCTGATGAGTTGCCCGAAAACCTTCGTGAAGTCGCAGATTACCGGTGTAAATTTAAAGTTTTATCCAAATCCTTTAGCACCAGGCGAAATGTGCACCCTTGAGGTTGTAGGGCTTTCAATCAATGATCTGGAAGGGGCCGTTCTAACCATTTACGACAGCTTTGGCACTGCTGTTTACCGGAAGGAAAGGATAACTGAATCAAATAAAATGAATGTACCAGGCGGTGAAGGCATATATGTTTGTCAACTGGTTACCTCTTCGGGGGCAAGTTACTCCAATAAAATTCTTATATACAGGTAAGTTATAGAAAAATACAATTCCCTGTTATGAATACCTCTTTTGTTTCATATTGTTTTATACCAAATTTTCTAAAGATTATGAAAACTAAAACACTAACCATATTATTCCTTATTCTGACATTTTCCATAAGAGCGCAGGAAAAAGGCAGTACTATTTATTTTAATATCGGGAGCGGAATGCACAGTTTGTCATACTCTACTCCATATGCCGCATCAAAGGGTACATTTGGTTTTACTATAAATGGAGGATATAATTATTATCTGGGCAAAAACCTGGGTATAAGTTTGGGAATCGGAATAAATTCCTTCGGCTCCACCGGTGAATTGAATGGTTTGATGACTTCGGCTGCAGTTGATATAGAAGGAACTAATTATGAACACCGGAATTATCTTACTCATTGGACTGAGAAACAGACGGGTTACATGCTCGGTATACCTTTCGGGCTCATCTACAGAACCAATTTAGTAAAGAAAGCAGGTTTGTCGGCAACTGTTGGGGTAAAATATCTGATACCGGTAAAAGCCAAGTATATAGTTACCGGAGGAGATCTGGTTTCCACTGGCTATTACGGCCAATGGAATCTGGAATTGGAGAATTTACCTCAATATGGTTTCCCGACACTGAACAATAAACCATCCGGTGAGGTCAAATTACAAAGTGGCCTGTCCTTGTATGCAGATTTAGGAATTACATATAGCCTTGCCGACAGAAGATCACTTTTTATAGGTGGTTATCTGGATTATGGCATGACTAATATTGCCAGGTCGCAGGAAACTTTGCCTTTTGGAAGCAAAGGCGTTTACACAAGTATTTTAACGGTATCCGGTACGGTCGACAAAATAATCCCGGTATCTTTCGGGATTAAAGTTGGCCTGAGTCTGGGGATACTGAATAAACAATAACGGCACTAATGAAGGATAGCGGAGGTATTTATATACCCAATATTTTAAACAAAAAGGGACCGGCAGAAAACCCGCCAGTCCGTAAAACTTTAAAATTGGTTGTGTTATGCCTGTGATACAGCCACTGCCACAGAAACAGAAGCACCAACCATAGGATTGTTTCCCATGCCGATTAATCCCATCATCTCCACATGCGCAGGAACCGAGGAAGATCCGGCAAACTGTGCATCGGAATGCATACGGCCCATGGTGTCGGTCATACCGTACGAAGCCGGGCCGGCACCCATATTATCCGGATGCAATGTTCGGCCTGTACCTCCGCCCGACGCTACTGAAAAGTATTTCTTACTCTGTTCAATACACTCTTTTTTGTAAGTTCCTGCAACCGGGTGCTGGAAACGGGTCGGGTTGGTTGAATTACCTGTAATTGAAACATCAACACCTTCGCTGTGCATTATAGCAACACCTTCACGGACATCATCAGCGCCATAGCAGTTTACTTTCCCCTTATCGCCTTTTGAATAGGCTGTACGGCCAACTTCCTTCAGTTCACTGGTGGCATAATCAAATTGCGTTTGCACATAGGTGAAACCGTTAACGCGTGCAATAATTTTTGCAGCATCTTTACCCAATCCATTCAGTATAACGCGAAGTGGCTCCTTACGAACCCGGTTGGCCGATTTGGCTATACCAATTGCTCCTTCGGCGGCAGCAAACGATTCGTGGCCGGCAAGGAATGCAAAACATTTGGTTTCTTCGCGAAGCAACATAGCAGCAAGATTTCCATGACCTATACCAACTTTACGGTCGTCGGCAACCGAACCGGGAATGCAAAATGCCTGCAAGCCTTCGCCCAGTGTGGTAGCAATATCGGCAGCGTTGGTCTGGCCTTTTTTAATTGCAATGGCAGCGCCTACTATATATGCCCACATGGCATTTTCAAAAGCAATAGGCTGAATGTCCTTTACAATTTTATACACATCCACGCCTTTGTCGTCGCATATTTTCCTGGCTTCTTCGATGGAAGAAATACCGTGCGAATTCAGCACTTTGTTAATCTGGCTGATTCGTCTTTCGTAACTTTCAAATAATGGCATCGTAGGTTCCTCCTATTCTTTACGTGGATCAATAATTTTAACTGCATCTTCCATGCGGCCGTATTTTCCCGAAGCTTTTTTAAGGGCTTCGCCTGCTTCAGTACCGGCTTTAATCATGTCGAGCATGCGGCCGATATTTAAAAATTCATAGCCGATGATTTCATTGCCTTCATCCAGGCCAATTTTGGTAACATAACCTTCAGCCATTTCGAGGTAACGCGGGCCTTTGGCAACGGTTCCGTACATGGTTGCGGTAACGCTTCTGAGACCTTTTCCAAGGTCCTCAAGACCGGCGCCAATAGGTAAGCCTCCTTCTGAGAAAGCAGTCTGAGTACGTCCGTAAACAATCTGCAGGAACAATTCGCGCATTGCAGTATTGATAGCATCGCAAACCAAATCCGTATTCAACGCTTCCAGGATGGTTTTGCCTGGAAGGATTTCGGAAGCCATAGCTGCCGAATGAGTCATTCCCGAGCAGCCAATGGTTTCGATCAATGCTTCCTCAATGATACCGGCTTTCACATTCAGGGTCAACTTGCAGGCACCCTGCTGGGGAGCGCACCAACCCACGCCATGGGTTAAACCGAAAATGTCTGTTACTTCTTTGGCCTTTACCCATCTACCTTCTTCGGGGATAGGCGCAGAACCATGATTTGCACCCTGAGCGACGCAAATCATTCCTTCAACTTCGTGTGTAAAACTCATATTATGTTGATTTTAAAATGAAAAATCTGTTTGGTAAGCGGCGTTTTGTATTAAATCCACAGCTTTTCGTGAGACGCAGGTATAAAGAGTCTAATGCAAGAGTCAGCAGCTTTCCCCTGCAGTTCAAGGCTAACTTAATTGCCTGATGTAAAAGTAGAATAAAAAAGGGATTTAGGTTTACAATTTTTCAAATACACCATAAATATTCTCAAATACAACTTTCTCCATATGTTAATATGGATTAGTTATTGTCTGATTGTCAATCAATACAGGCTTTAAAAAATCAAATTTGAATGTTTTTAACCGCAGAGTACGCTGAGATGTCGCAGACAAGCGCAATGGTCGAAAACCCATTCCCTGCCTGCTGAAGCCAGGTTTGAGTATAATTAATAAACTCAAACGTGCCAGAAAGAAATTCAAAATTAAAGCCTTTTACTACCTTGAAATTGTAGCAGTACAGATTCACTCACAGAATACTCAGTTTCTTCCAGTAAACCTTATTACCAATTGAAAAGCGAAGGGTATAAATGCCTGGCTTGGTGATTGAACTGATATCTGGTTTTATGTTCTGTCCACCCCGAAATGAAATCTTTTCAGTATTGACTTTTTTGCCCAACAAATCAAAAATATCAAGGTTGCCTTCGGCTATATTTTCACTATTTACTGAAATAGTAATGGAAGAACCTGCCAGGCAAGGATTTGGATAAATGCTGAAAGCTATGTTTCCGGCAGCATTTAAGCTGGGAAGCCCAACCAACGAAACTTCCCTGATATCCATATAATCAAGATTAAGATCACCTTTATCAAAAAACACTCTCATTACATGCTCACCTTCAGGAAATTGAAGTTGAGGAACCCAAATTTCCTGGAAAATGCCCCATCCTCCGGTTCCGGGCGTTTTCACCGGCCCGGAAATATCACCGCCATCGATTTCTATATGCAAGGTTCCGCCTGTTAATTTAGAAGCAACCAAAAGAAACATATCGTATTTTTTCGTTTGAGGCACGTTTATAGTGTATTCTACCCATTCGCCGTCCATGACGTATCCAAGAGCATAGCTGTTCAGTGTCGGCCATTTTTCGATATCAACGTCCGTATTCAACCTATATGCTTTGCCTGTATTGCCAGCGTCAACATCATGGTATGCAATGCCTTCACTTCCATTATCAAAGTCTTCGGCTTCAATTTTCATTGGAAGCTGAAATGGAACTCCTAAGAATGATGATTGGCTTATGATCTGGTTGGCAACCGAATCGTTTGGCTCGTGAAAAGGAATGATTTTTACCCAATCGACAAACATGGTGTCAACAGCAAAATCAGGGGTGCCGGCCCACGAAGGAAACCAATTCCCAATCCACAATTGCGACATCCGCGAAGGGACGTTTGTTGTGATTGTTTCTTTCAGTTCGTCGTCATAATAGAATTCAACCCGGGGCTGGATCCCCTTTCCACCGGTATGCCAGTCGAACCGATAAATGTGATAATTACCATCATCCTGGTTTAAGAAAGTGTTATTGGTGCGTTGAGTTGAACGCTTCTCGTAAATCCAGGTATTGCAGAGCGCCTGGTTGAATACATCGACATTCTTTTTTACTTCTATATCTATTTCATGATTAATATTTCCTGAATCTACACTAGCATATGCTTTGAAATCAAATGTCCAGAAAGCAGAAAGCACACCTGCCTGGGGAATTATCTTAGCCCTGAATTCATAGCGTCCCGATGCATGTTTCGTTTTACTTATAACACAGGATCCCACTTTTGTTTTCCTGCCAATTCCCATAATATCACCAGTATAAAGGTTCCCATGTCCCCTGAGAGCCAACACTCCGTTGGAAATATTGATTAAAGCAGGGACGACACCTCCATGCGAAGGATTTGAAACGCTTCCTGCCGACCAGGATTTGTTGGCATATTCCCAGATGGTACTGCTGAGAGTACTGTCATTGAAATTATCGATGATAGTATCCTGGGCAAGACAAGTTGTCGTTTTAATAATCGCAAAAACAATAACCAATAAGTATGTTAACTTTCTATTCATTATTTCTATTTTAAAAGAAATGCAGGGCGATATGATGAGAATTCAAGGTTATGCAAAGGTAAAGAAACCCAGAGAGAAATCCCCCCCTGGGCTTTGTATCGAAATGGGCCTATTTGATGTATATCTTCTGTGAATATTGTACTCCTGCAACAGATACCTTTACGAGGTAGATTCCGGAAACAGCATTTAAACTGAAATCATTGTTTTTGCTGTCAATTTTTGCTGAAAGCATTTCCTGACCAGCAATGTTAAAAACTTTTACCGTTCCGGCAGCATTAGCCTGGTTAATAAGTTCAATGCTGATATTCTTCCCAACGGTGTTGATTTTCATATCTTTGGAAGTAAGAGTTTTTAGCCCAACATTAACCTGACCATCTCCAGCCAGAATAGACTTATCGGGGGTGCTTTCGTAGGCAAAGTCTTTAAGCGTGTATTGCCGGTCATCATCCCTGGCATCCAGACGGGCCCAGCCATAATGAGTCTGTGAACCAATTTTGAATTTAAGGCCTACATATTTATCTGTTTTACCGGTGAATCCGCCGCCGCCCTGGGCAAGAGTCTTGCCTAATGTTGACATTGTTCCCAGGTAATTATATCCATTCGGATAGACCATTAAACCTTTCCAGTCGAGGCTTGCTGCGCCAATTTCAACTCCTTTTTCCATTGGCGTTGCAAAAGGATTAGCAGGATTATTCACATATTGATTATCCCCTGCCGGGTCGAGGTCGGCCACACCATTCTGAATACCCGATAATACCCTGAGGGTATAATCTGTATTTCCGTCATCATCAAGGTCAATCTGGTAGCGTGCCCAGGCTGAAGCATCGTGCCAGTCGGCGGCATCAAAATTGCCATTCACAACCATATCATGATCAACATATTTATACACGATTTGTGCCTGCACTGCGTCCGCAGCAATCAATCCTACTGCCATGGCAGAATAGGATTTAACGTTTTTCAGTAATTCTCTTTTCATAGTTTTTAGTTTTGGTTTGAGTTAGTAATAATTTAAGATTTTTTTGAAAGCTTATTGCGATAC
>CAIWMA010000265.1 GCA_903913645.1 uncultured Bacteroidales bacterium
AAAGCCGCCGTTGTAAACCTCGATTTCCGTTTTAAAGCATCAATGGCTTCCATTACCGGGTAGGGCGTGTAAATTTCATCGATAGTGAAGTTTTTGCTTTGGGCTCCTTCAATACCGGACAGCAAATCACTTTTGCTGTCGAAAATCCCTATGATATGTGTGTTACTCATTTTAATTCAAAGTTTTAATGTTTTTCCGTTATTTCGGTAGGTTTCAATACACTCTTCACTTCGCTGATCGCGATCATTGGTACGAAGCGGAAGAAGAACAGTACGCCGGTGGTAAAAATTCCGATTGTACCGATATAGATACCAATTTCAACCCAGGTTGGAGAATAGGATGTCCAGGATGATGGAAGGTAGTCTTTTGAAAGTGAGGTAACTACGATATTGAATCGTTCGTACCACATACCCACGTTTATAATCATTGAAATGATAAACAAGGCAGCGATATTGCTGCGTATTTTCTTCGACCACATCAGCTGTGGAATAATGGCATTACAGGTAACCATCGCCCAGAACATAAAGGTATAATCGCCAGTAATCCGGTTATGGAAGAAAGTGAACATTTCATATGGATTGCCGCTGTACCACGCTATAAAGACTTCTGTCGCATAAGCTGTTCCCATAATAAGGGAAATGAAAACCAGGATTTTAGCAATAGCATTTAAATGAGAATCAGTAACATAGTCTTCGAGGTGGTAATACTTACGGATTACGATCATAAGCGTCATAACCATACCAAAACCTGAGAAAATAGCTCCGACCACGAAATAGGGTGGAAATAAAGTTGAGTGCCATCCCGGAATTACTGAACTGGCAAAGTCGGTTGATACAATGGAGTGAACGGAAACTACCAGAACAGCAGCAATACCACCAAGAACATAGCTTAAACCTTCGTAGCGCAACCATTCTTTAGTTGAACCGGTCCAGCCGAAAGCGAGGAAACCGTAAATAGCTTTTTTTGCTTTTGTTTTAGCCCTGTCGCGGATGGATGCAAAATCAGGAACCATTCCGAAATACCAGAACGAAGCTGAAATTAGCAGGTAAGCGCTGATAGCGATAAAGTCCCAGAAAAGCGGTGAATTAAAGTTAACCCATAATGGTCCGCGGGTATTAGGATAAGGGAAAATATAGAAAGCCAGCCAAACGCGACCCATGTGAATGGCAGGGAAAATAGCGGCACAACCTACAGCAAACACGGTCATAGCTTCAGCAGCACGGTTAATGGATGTACGCCATTTCTGCCGTAAAATCAGCAGGAATATGGAGAATGCTGTCCCCGCATGCCCGATACCGATCCACCAAACGAAGTTGATGATTTCCCAGCCCCAGGCCACAGAATTGTTAACGGCCCATGTACCCAAACCATAACGAACGGTATAGTAAAGTGCAAAAATTCCGAAACTGGCCATTGTCAGACTAATTGCCAGGGCTACTTTCCACCAGCCCGGAGTCGGATTGTCAATAGGCGCAATGATGTCGCTGGTGATCTGGCGGTAATCCTTGTTCCCCAGAATCAGCGGACCTCGTACTTCAGCTTTATACATATTTTATAAGGTATTGCGAATTAATATTTTATGCTTTGTTTTTATGTTTAGGGATTCCCAATCCGGCATGTTAAGCCTTTTTGTTTTCTTCTTCCCGGTTACGAACTTTTGTCAGGTAGCCAACCGAAGGAAGTGTATGAACTTCTTCAATCAGGTTGTAATTGCGCTGGTCGGTAAATAAATCGATGAGTTTGCCTTGTTTGTTATTGGTATCACCAAATATGATAGCGCCGGCCGGACAAACCTGCATACAGGCAGTTTTGATATCTCCATCAGCTAACTCACGGTTTTCGAGTTTAGCCTGCAGTTTTTTCTCCTGTATACGCTGTACGCAGAACGAACATTTTTCAACCACACCACGTTCACGAACGGTTACATCAGGATTCAGAACCATGCGGCCCATATCGCTGTTCATGTTATAATCGAAAGCATCATTGGTAGCATAGCGGAACCAGTTGAAGCGGCGAACTTTATAAGGGCAGTTGTTGATGCAATATTTAGTTCCGATACAACGGTTGTAAGCCATCTGGTTAAGACCTTCGTTGCTGTGGTTTGTTGCCGAAACAGGGCAAACATTCTCACAGGGAGCATTATCGCATTGCTGGCACATTACCGGCTGGAAATAAACCGAAGGGTTTGCAACATCATCCGAATA
>CAIWMA010000266.1 GCA_903913645.1 uncultured Bacteroidales bacterium
CAACACGATCGTTTCCGTGCCACTCAATGTTCCTCCCACCGTTGCGGGGTTGACGGTTACCTTTACCACATTCGATGCCAACCAGGTACTTTCGCAGGTAACTTTTACCAGGCGTTTGTACCAGGCGCTTGCCGTCAGAACCGGGGGATCGTAAGTTATTGCATTGCTGTTGCCAATATCGCTGAAATTGGTGCCATTGGCGCTGCTTTGCCATTTGTATTCCAAAGTACCCGTTTCGCCTGAGGGGGATGTTGCATTGGTAAAAGGCACAGGTGTGTTACCATAACAGATGGTTTGAGCCGCTGCTATTTCGCCGCCATTGGTTGGATTGACACATCCAAGTTCGCCCAGACCCAGATCGCCAAAGCTGGAGAGGGCAACCGTATTCGTGTAGTTTGGCGTGGTGGTTGCGCTTGATTCAATGACTCCTTCGGAACTCTTTTTCAGAATTAAAACCGTTTTGGTGGGGGTATATCCTGTGGCATCAAGCGAAACAAAATACTGTGGTGCGCTTCCACCCAACTGGCTGAGGGACCAGTAGCGGCCCGATGTTAACAACGTGGCATTGGAAGGGAGGGTTCCGGTTAATCCACTCTCAAATTGTTCGGCCGTAACAACACTGGTTCCGGTTAGCCCTGAATACTGAAACGTGAGGGGGCGGTAACTTCCACCCTTGCCGATGGGGAAGGATTTTGAACCCACCGAGTTAAATGTCTGTGCCAGTTTTCCGTTGATATATTTAGAATCGCCGGCATGCGTAATGCTACCCGATACGCCAATGGTAGCCGAATAAGTTCCTGTAGTGAGGATTCCGTTTAGAAAATCGAGTATGCCATTGGTGGTGATGTTGCTTCCAAGCGTAACACCGGCAGTATTGTTTAAGGTAAGGTTGCTGAAAGTGTTGGTGCCTGTGCCGCCCATCGACTGCGCCGAAGAACCGTTCAAGGTAATTGTGCTACCATTTGCAGGGCTGAAGGTGCCGTTGTTCAGCCAGTTGCCACTCAGGGGCAGTAAGCTGGAAGCAGTAAGCGCCAGCCCTGCCGTGCCGGTAATGGTGAGGTTGTTCAGGGAGGCAGCGTAGTCGGCGCTCTCGCTCTTGAGGGTAAAGTTACCACCATCAACCACCCAGTAAGTTCCATTCTGGCTTACGATGCGGGCACCCGAGTTGCAAATGCTTTGTGCTTGTGCGGCTAAAGACCATGCAGCAAGCACGAGTATCGTTGCAGCTTTTTTCATTTGGATAGTTCTTATTTTTTCATGATCATTTCAACCATCCGCTTCAGCTCATTAATCTGTTTCTGCTGTGCTTCGATGGCAGTTTGTTTCTTCTGAATGGTAGCTTGCTGCTCCTGTATGGCTTTTACCAGCAATGGGGTTACTTTGCCATGATAAGCTGCCGGCTTCGTGGTTTTATGTATAGTTAAATGGTTAAAAAGCCCTAATTGCGCGGACATAATAATAGTCGCCCTTCCAGTGGAAGTTGTTCCAAACGCCATCATTGAAGTTCAGGTTATAGGCACTGTTTGAGGCGCTCTCCGAAGAACTCCAATAGAAGCCAGTACTAAAGCCACCAACTTTTGATCTTTGATTATAAAGTAAAAGAAGCTCGGCGTTTGAAGGTAAGTACCAATCTCCATAATTTACTTCATCAATAGTTACATAATATTCATTGCAAATCCTTGCTGCATAATTTGTTCCATCCCCAAGACCCTGATTAGCAATTATAATTGCCGTATTTTTTGAGCCGCCTCCTACACTTAAAGCCATTGCCATTGTGTTTGTAAAGGTAGATGTGTTAGGACCAGGATACCATTTAATACTGGTACTTTGATCTACAGTTGCCGCTATTAAGCCATGCGTTCCATTATCGTATACAAAAAAAACTTTTCCACCCATATAGCTATCACCAATAGCATGAACTCCGGCTGCAATATTCACAAATGCAGTAGTGGCTAATTGTGTGGTATTTGTTCCGGTTGTTGCTGTTGGTGCAGCAGGTGTACCAGTAAATGTTGGGGATGCAAGTGGAGCTGCTCCTAAATTTGTTAAAGCTGCACTCGCGCTTGTAGCACCTGTGCCGCCATTGGCTATCGCTACTGTGCCTGTTACGTTTGCCGCATTGCCGCTAATATTGCC
>CAIWMA010000267.1 GCA_903913645.1 uncultured Bacteroidales bacterium
ATATATTTGCTGCAGGAATTGTAGCCGAAGCTGTCATGGCAGTTGTACCGGTTCCCATAATATAGCCGGTAAGTGTGGTAGCTCCTGTGCCGCCGTTGGCTACCGGAACTGTGCCTGTTACGTTTGCCGCATTGCCGCTAATATTGCCTGATATATTTGCTGCAGGAATTGTAGCCGAAGCTGTCATGGCAGTTGTACCTGTTCCCATAATATAGCCGGTAAGTGTGGTAGCTCCTGTGCCTCCATTGGCTACCGGAACGGTACCCAGTGAAATAACAGGCGCGGCTCCACCCGACGAAGCGATTGGTGAGGTGGCGGTTACGCTGGTAACTGTTCCTGAAGCAGGCGTTGTCCAGCTTAATGAACCTGCACTTGCGCCCGCAGTTAAAACTTTGCCGCTGTTGGTAGTGCTTGTTGCGATTACATGGAGGTTCCCATCGCCTGTTGGATGCGTATAATTGGTGGCGGCCGTGGCAATGCCATCGAGTTTTGTTTTGTCGGCCGCGCTCATGCTACCGGCAGCACCAGTTGATGCCGCTGTTATTGAAATAGCCGGGGTGGTGCCGCCACTGCTCACTACAGGAGCTGTTCCGGTAACATCAGTAAGGGTGCCGTTTCCACTGCCTGTTCCTATCAGTGTCCAGGCTGAGCCGGTGTAATAATAAAATCCGGCAGTGCCGTCGGTTTGGTAAACCAGCAGGCCGGTGGCGGGTGATGAAATATTGCCGCGCTCAGTCGCCGACATTCGTGGCACCAGGAAACCTTTGGTGCTTGATTTTACATCCAGCATTGCCGATGATGCGGGTGCCGTGCCATCGGAGTTAATACCTACGTTCTGGGCTATTCCGGCGAGAACCGACATTATTAATACGAAAAGGAGAATGGTGTTTTTCATGATTTTAAGAGTTATTGTTGGTTTTTATGAGTGGTTTCTTACAAATTTTATACGGAATAACTGTTCATTATACTGCGTAGGCTGTAGCTGTCGATGGGAGCTTTGAGTACATCGCTGCAACCAAGCATGCCTGCCAGCTTTATGGTTGAGAGGTTTACATAGGTACAGAGTAAAATCACGGGCCTGTTAATGAATTGGGTTACAAGTTCTTTCACCGTGTCGAATCCCATCATGCCTTCCAGGTCCGCACTGATAAGTACCATATCAGCACCCGGATTATTTGCTCCAAGCAAGAGTGCTTCACCGGCATTTGCAGCATACAGGCAGGTGATGTTTTCGGATTGTGGCAGTAGCTTGAAGTGAGCTCCCGGCTCTTTCTGATCAGCGATGATGATTGTAAAATTGTTTTTCATGACGTGCAAATAAATTAACATGCGTAACAATACAAATTTACGGCTGTGTTGCTGTGCTTGCAAGCTGTCGGGGCATGAAAAACCTCGGGAATAACTCGATGCGAGTATCTATATAACTGCTGTACAGGTATATAGATATTTTCTTTAGAATAAATCCAGATAGAGCCGGGTTTCAGCCCTTATTTATACCAGTATAATATACTTACTATCAGTGTTTTATGAATATAGAGCTGAATATGATTCCTATGTCTTTAATTACTTTTGTAAGCCAATAGGGTGCTGATTACGTATAATGTAAAATCAGTTTACTCCTTCATGAAAATGGCTGTTTAAATAAGGTACATATTATTGGAGCCAATCGGATTTATAGTAATAAGCTAAGTGAAGGGAATTGAAATGTACTTTCAACATTAAAACGAAAATATTGGGATGATTTAGTGGGCTTTGACTACCCTTCGGCAGGCTCAGGGCAGGCTTCTCAGCCTGACAGCAAATTGAGCAATTGCCAGGTAAAGCATTTCGATTTTATAATTCAGGCAGATACATAGTGATAAGCAGATTAACATGTCGATTTTAATACCTGAAAGTACCTTTAAAATATTGAATGAAGCCACAAAAAAACAAAGGCACAAAAAGGCATAAAAAACTGCCTCGCCTGGATTTCGTTTTTCGATTTTCACTTCCCCCCGGGATTTGTTTTGTGAAATTTGGTGTTTTTGTGCTTTGGTGGCAGGAATTGAATTTGTATTGGCAACCAGGAAATCAATATCGAAATGCGACATTACTAAATACTCGTTACGTAACTTAGGTTAAGTTACCGGAATAAGTGAAGACGGAGGTTAAACTTTCATCAGAAAAGTAGTAAGGTTTTCACCCTGATCGAGCCCAAGTTTTCGGCGGATATGATACCGGTTGGTTTCAATAGTCGAGATACTCAGGCTCACAAGACATGCCATGTCCTTGGTGGAGAGATTAAGCCTGATCATGGCACTGATATTCAGTTCTGATTTTGAAAGCTGCTGACAGCGGCTGAGGAGTTTTTCGTAGAAATCAGGATGCAGTTGCCTGAAAAGGAGTTCGAATTCAGCCAACGGTTCTTTATCGCTGTCGCGCGATATGCCGGTTAGCACCTTAGAAAATTCTTCCTGATCTTTTTTGCGGTGAAGCCGTGTTGCAAAAGGCTGAAGTTTATCACTGATTTTTAACAAAAGCTGGCTGAGTTCGGCGCGCGCCAATGCATGAAACACCAGTTCCTGTTCCTTTAAGCCGGTCTTAAGTTCAAGATTATCAATTTGTTCGGATTTTAACTCATTTTCGATATGTATCCTGCTCAGCTCTTCTTCCTTAAGTTTGTTCAGCAGGCCAGAATGTTCAAGAGCAAGAATACCGGCCTTGTTTTCGTTTTCAAGCCTGAGCGATTTTCCTTCCGACAAAGCCTGATGATGTCTGATTTTTTTTCGGTATGAAAGAAAAAGAAGAACCAGAATGGAAACCAAAAGCAATGTAACGGCAAGTGCAAGCTCCTGAATCAACAACTTCGATTTTATGATCAGATTGTCCTTTTTGAGTAAACTATTCTCAGCTTCTTTCTCTTCTGCTTCGTATTTTGCCTTCAATTCCAAAATTTCTTTCTTTACTTCGATACCTGACAAACTATCGGATATTTTTACTGCCTTCAACGAAATGTCATACGCCTCACGAAACCTGCCCTGGGCAGCAAGCAGTGAGTGTTTTCGTTGATACAAAGTGCTGATTCTAGTGATAAGTTTGTGCTTTATGGCCAGTTGTATTGCTGTATCAATAAACATTAATCCCTCTTTTTCCCGCTTGGTTTCTTCACATATAGCAGCCAGTGCCGAAAGACTATACGATTGTCCATCGTACATTTCATTTTCATTGCTGTATTTATTTATAAACTTCATTATTCCTTCTGCTTCGCTGTACTTTCCTGCATTTTTCAGAATTATACCTTTATTATAAAGAGTCATGATCATGCTCATGCTGTCATGCATTTTTGCAAAAGCTTCGGATGCTTTGGTATAGGAGAGAAGTGCCGAGTCAATCATGCCGGAATTCTTATAAGAAATGCCTATATTCAACATAGCCTGAGCATACAAAACCGTATCGGCCAGGGTCAGGGCCAGGTTAATCTGTCTTTTTGCATATTTTATGGCTTCATCATACTGGTTCATATCCGAATACAGAACTGACAAAGAAATCAGTGCAGCCATACTATGTTTGTTGCTTTTTGCCGCGATTGCCATGTTAAGCCCTTCGTCGAGCAGTTTTGCCGCAAGGGAATAATTTCCTTTACCCAGGGCAGATTTCCCTGCATTAATCGTAAAAGCAGTCTTCTGCTGATTATCATCTCTTTTGTTTAATAATGCAAGCCCTTTTTGGTAAACATTTACTGCTGAATCGTAGATGCCCTCCTGGTAGTAGAGTTTGCCTTTGATATTCAGAATGGAAATAAGCAATGTGGTATCCGGGTTTTCCGAAATGGAATGTTCCGCTTTTTGAATGAATATCCTGGCAGAATCAAACTCCCTTTTGGAGATAAAAATATCGGCTAAAGAAGTTACGGCATTGATATAATTGGCTGACTGTTCTTTGGGGGGATCATTTGCAATAAGCCGGTACAACGAATCTGCTTTTTCAGGTGATGTTATACTCAGTAAATTTGCCTGACGGATCAGCTCAGTATGTATTGCATTCCTTTTTTTGTCGCGGTTGGGGGTGCATTGAATAATAAATACTAAACCGCAGACTATGCATGTAATAAAAAAAGTTGAATTTACCTGGCTCGCTTTCATTTATTCTTTCTATTCGTTTTACAATCTAATAAGTAAGATATTCAATTAATTGTCGTGTTTATTGCTCTCAATTCCCTGACGTGTCAGCTCAGTTTTTATCATAGAATTAGAAAAATTAAACCGCAGAGAACCGCAAAGGTATACGCGGAGTTGCGCTGAGAAACAAACCAATTATTGACTCTGCGGTTCTTTGCGCCTCCTCAGCGTTCTTTGCGTTTCATTTTTGAGACATGTAAAAATCTTTTAGTAGTGGCGTTGCAAAGTGCTGGTAAAGAAACAATGAATGCAACATTAAAATATTCCTTTAACTTAGTTAACAATTCCTTATTCAGGATTTTATTCTCTTTCCGCTAGTTACCCATTCCGTAGAAACGTATTCATTTTCGTAGAATGATAAGCTGCTGTTGAATGTTTACCAGGTCAAAGTCCGGGTTCCGCTCTGCATCATTTATTCCCTTTGTATTACTTGCTATGCTGAATCCGAATACCTGATCAGTTTCTCATCCTGGTCCGGTGCCAGTCAGGGTGCAGGTACTGCCGGTGAACTAATAAAACCCGGAGTGTTGTTGGTTTGGTATACCAACAGCCCGTTTGCGGGCGAAGCTACAGGGTCCCTTTCTGCCTCAGTCATCCCGGGAATCAGGATTCCGCCATTGGTTGATTTAACATCCGTCATGGCGCTGCCATTTGGGGTCAAGCCGGCGATGACTTTTGATTCATTTTAACCAGAAAAGATCCGGGTGAGATATCTTCGGCTTTTTTAAACGCCCTGAAAAAGGTGCTGCGGTTGGTAAATCCTGAT
>CAIWMA010000268.1 GCA_903913645.1 uncultured Bacteroidales bacterium
CGAACTTTTATAGCTATATAGGATTTCAGCAAGAAAATTGCAAAAAACTATTTCATCTGCACTTTTGAAATATGTTAATAACTATTCATATCTCAATTTCAAAATAACAGAAAGCTATCTTATTTTTGTAGCAATACCAACCTAATTAACCAAACCAACGATCGAAAGTGTAAGCTGCGATTGCAACCAAATTAAAACCAAAATCTATGAAAAAACGATTACTGTTATGGATGCTGTTCCTCACACTTGGCGGAGTGGCATTTTCACAAGGTGTCACAACTTCATCTCTTGCAGGTAAAGTTGTTGACGAAAAAGGCGAACCGGTCATGATGGCCAGTGTACTAGCCGTTCACACTCCAACAGGCACCGAATACGGAGCTGTAACCAATGATGACGGGCGGTTTGAAATACGAAACATGCGCATCGGCGGACCGTATAAAGTTATGGTAACTTTTGTAGGGTTTGAAACAACCACCGTTGAGGACATATATTTGCAGCTGAATAATACCGCTTCAATTAATATGGTCATGAAAAGTACAGCTGTTGAAATTGGAGGAGTTGTTATACAGGCGAAAAGCCTTAACCGGGAGCAAACCGGTGCAATGACCAATATAGCTAGCAAACAGATCGCAGCTTTACCAACTATTACACGGAGTCAGCAAGACTTAACACGCACCACTCCACAAAGTGATGGTAACAGTTTTGGTGGACGAAATAACCTGTACAATAACTTTTCCTTAGACGGTTCAATTTTCAACAACTCCTTTGGTCTTGATTATGCTACACCTGGCGGTCAGTCGGATGCCCAGCCGGTATCGCTGGATGCCATCGAACAGATACAGGTTTCATTGGCTCCTTTCGATGTACGTGAAGGAGGATTTACCGGGGCCGGAGTTAACGCAGTAACCAAATCAGGAACAAACCAGATTAAAGCTACAGCCTACACCTTTATGAGAAATGAAGGAATGATAGGCAGCAAAGTTAGAGGTGTTAAAGCTCCTAACGTCAATTTCAGTACTAACCAAACTGGATTGAGCATTGGCGGTCCGATTATCAAAAATAAATTATTTTTCTTTGTTAATGCAGAGTTGGAACGTGCCAACCAATTGGCTCATGGCTTTGTTGCAGATGATGGTAAAAACCATGGACAAAATGTTACCAGTGTTAAAGCTACCGATATACAGGCTGTCCATGACCATTTACTAAATGAATGGGGCTACGAAGCTGGTGCATACCAGGGATATACCCACAATAAATCGAATGATAAACTGCTTATTAAACTAAACTATAATATTGCTAAAAACCACAACCTTGTATTTCGCTACAATATGCTCAATGCCTCAAAGGACATTCTGCCACATCCTGAAGCTGTCGGCGGACGCGGGCCTACCAGTTACAGGCTGCCTTTCGAAAATGAATCGTATACAATCTTCAACAAAATAAATTCATTTGTCGGCGAATTGAACTCAACCTTTTCCAGTAAGATTTCCAATAAACTTCTGGTAGGGTACACGATTTTCGATGATCATCGCACGCCCAAATCAGTTCCTTTCCCGGTTATTGATATTCTTAACAGCAATAAAAATATAGCTATAAGCGCTGGTTCAGAAATGTTCTCTACTAACAATCTGTTAAAGCAAAACGTGCTTCAGTTTACGGATAATTTAACCATTTATAAAAATAAACATACTATTACCGGTGGTGTTAACTTCGAAAAGTTCCATTTCGAAAACTCCTTTAACCTGTTCTACTACCCGTGGCATACATACAACAGTGTTAGCGATTTCCTTGCTACAACCAAAACAACTGTTGATTATAATGCCGAAGTAACTGCTGCAAGCGCTAAACCTTTCCAGATGGCTATTCTGGATGTCGCTCAATTGGGTATTTACGGACAGGATGAATGGCAGGTAAACAATAAATTTAAAGTTACCATGGGATTAAGAATAGATATCCCACTTTACTTTAAAAATCTTGATGTTACAACTGCTTCGCAGGAAGCTGCTAACTTTACCGGCTGGGTAAATAAAGATGGTAGCTCTGTTAAACTGGATCCGGCAGTATGGCCTAAATCGAAATTGATGTGGTCGCCAAGGGTTGGATTTAATTATGATATTAAAGGTGACAACAGCATAGTGCTTCGTGGTGGAACCGGTATATTCACCGGCCGCATACCATTTGTATGGCTTGGCAACCAGGCATCAAATCCTGGTATTTTCCCGGGATATACGTTCCAGGTTAACTCAACTGCCGAAAACTTCAGTTTCCCACAGGTTTGGAAAACAGATTTAGCCGTCGATTGGAAATTTGGTGAAGGCTTAACCGGATCAGTTGAAGCGATCTACGGTAAAGATATTAATGCAGTGGTGCATCGCAACTACGATATGTTGCCTCCATCAGGAAAATTGAATGATGGTGCCAATAACCGGGCAATATTCAGTGGTTTCAACGAAACCCATATTTACGCCTCATCGGCTAATAACATTGGTTTCCTCGACGCAGGTTATATCGTTCTCGACAATGTTAAGGAAGGTCATCAACTTAGTTTAACAGGTAAAATAGCCAAAGATTGGACTACAGGAATGCATATCGACCTGGCATATACTTACCAAGATTCAAAAGACTACACCTCTATTCCTGCTGAAATTGCTGCCGATGCTTTTCAACGTAATCCTGTTGTAGGCAATCCTAATATGCCACAACTTTCATGGTCGAGATATGGATTGAAGCATCGTTTTATCTCAAGTTGGATGTATACTACTGATTACAACTCAAAATCAACAGCATCTACTTTCGGAATGTTCATCGAGATGGGCAAGGGAAATCGGAATTCATATACCTATGCCGGTGATCTTAACAGGGATGGAATAGCAAACAATGACTTGTTGTATGTGCCTGCAAACCAGTCAGAGATTCACTTTGGAACCGTTGATGGCGAAGGAAATGGAATTACTGCCGCCAATGCAGCAGCTCAATGGACAGCACTGAACGCCTTTATTGAGCAAGATCCGTATCTTAAAAACCGCAAAGGGCAATACGCTCAACGTAACGGGGTTACATTACCCTGGTTCTCACAAATTGATTTCCGGTTCATGCAGGATTTTAATTTTAATGTAAAAGGCAGAAAGAATACCATTCAGGTGTCCCTTGACATTATGAACCTCGGCAACCTGTTGTATTCTGGTTATGGCGTACGCAAGCTTTTAAACACTACCAACCCAATCACTGTTAATGGGTTAGACAAAAATAACATACCGTATTACCAGTTTGATACTAACCTTAAAACTTCCTATATTGACGATTTTTCGACACGATCTAAATGGCAGATGCAGTTAGGTATTCGTTATATTTTGTAAATAAAGTTAATTTATTTCAGGGTGTAATGTTTAACCATACACCGAATGAAGCAAAAGGTCATTTATCGAAAGGTAAATGACCTTTTCTGTAAACCCTGCACCTTAACACTGGAATTTCCTACATTTGTTAAGTTAAACTTCATTGTTTTAATACCTAATCTCTTTATGAATGCTTGAAAATATCGATAATCTGCTCTTTGATCTTGATGGAACTTTAACCGATCCAAAAGAAGGAATAGTTAATTCAATTCTGTATGCTCTCACTAAACTTAACATACGCGAAAATTGTATCGAGGAACTCAATTCTTTTATTGGACCTCCGCTCAGAGAATCTTTTGCAGGAAGGTATAACCTCACAGCCGAAATGGCTGACAAAGCCGTTCGTTATTACCGGGAGTATTATTCCGTAAAGGGGCTTTTCGAAAACAAAATTTACCCGGGGGTAAAGGAAATGCTGGAATCATTATCATCTCACAATTATCATCTATTTGTAGCTACCTCTAAACCTACTGTATATGCTGTTGAAGTCCTCCGGTACTTTGAAATTTACAGCTATTTTAAGGAGACTGTAGGGAGTAACTTAGATAACACCCGTTCAGAAAAAACTGAAATTATTTCTCACCTGATCTCGGAATTCCGCGTGTTTCCGGGCAGTTCGGTAATGATAGGTGACAGAAAACACGATATAATAGGAGGGAAGAACAATTCGTTGAAAACAATCGCTGTAACATATGGCTATGGCTCGCGGGAAGAGCTTTCATCGCATCAGCCTGATTTTATTGTAAATAATTGTAAGGAGATTCAAACTCTTTTTGTAAAGCAAAATCTGCTGAAAATATGACTGATTAAGGGGAGTTTGAGATTATCTAATTATTAAAGCTAGCGATCGGGTTGAGAGGACAAATACGAGAGTTGTATATTTGCCTTCGAAACAGAGAATCCAGATAGGTTATTTGCAGAGATAGAAATAATGTAGTTTATACCTATCCTAATCAAATTTGAAGTTATTATTGTAATCCTGATGAGAGTAACCTGAAATGAGTATATTTATGAAGAATAAAATAAAAATAATAGGATTTGACGCCGATGATACACTATGGGTAAATGAGCCTTTGTATCGGGGTACAGAAAAGCTGTTTGCAAATATTTTATCTCATTATCACCCTGAAAATGAGATAAATAATGAATTATTTAAAACCGAAATGCAAAATCTTGAGATGTACGGTTATGGCGCAAAGGGTTTTATGCTTTCGATGATTGAAACCGCATTGCGGATTTCCAACAATAAAATAACTTCACACGAAATTAATCAGATTATTGAACTAGGAAAGGATTTACTGAATCAGCCTATAGTACTGCTTGATGATGTAGAGATAGTGTTGCGAAAATTACAGCCTGACTACAAGTTAATACTGGCAACAAAAGGCGATTTGCTGGATCAGGAACGTAAACTGAAAAAATCGGGATTGATAGCATATTTTCATCACATCGAAATTATGAGTGATAAACATGAAAATAACTACCTGAAACTTGTAAATCGCCTCGATATAGATCCGGAGGATTTTGTAATGATAGGGAACTCCATAAAATCGGATATCCTACCCGTTATAAACATCGGTGCACAAGCAATTCACGTTCCTTATCACACAACATGGCAACACGAAAATGATCATGAAGAAACTGATATCAGCAAATTTGCTACCGTAGAAAAGCTAATTGAAGTTCTTAACATTCTATAGTTATGTATACACTACTGAAAATTGAAAACTGGAACAGAAGGGAGCACTTTGCTTTTTTTAACAAATTTGACGAACCTTTTTTCGGGATCGTGGCCGAAATTGATTGCACCAATGCATATCGGATATGCAAAAATAATACATTACCGTTTTCCATGTACTGTCATTATCAATCAATAACTGCTGTAAATCAAACCGAAGAATTCAGATTTAGAATTAAAAATGGCGAAATAGTTATTTTCGATAAAATACACGTTACCACCACGATAGGTAGGGATGATACTACTTTTTCATTTTCATTTATTCCTTTTACGCAATCTTTGAATGAATTCATAGATACGGCTAATAAAGAAATTGACAGGATTAAAAGCTCATCGGGTTTAGGAGCCAACGAAAATACTGGCAGGCTCGATGTAATTCACTTTTCAACTGTTCCCTGGATAAGTTTTACGGGTGTAAGCCATCCTCAGGATTTCAGATTTAAAGATAGTATACCTAAAATAACGTTTGGTAAATATTTTCACAGGAACCACCGAATTATAATGCCTGTTGCAGTAAATGTGCATCATGGATTAATGGATGCATTCCATGTTAGTCAGTTCCTGCAATTATTTGAGAAATTATTAAATGGAGAAAATGTATAGAATTACTTGAAGATTAAGAAGATGTGGCACTTTACTAAATTTAGAATCTCTAAAGATCATCAGGCTTTAACCTGATCAAATGGATTTGTTTTTACCTGTGCTCATCTTATCCTTAACCCAGCACTTAATTTTCGGCAATAATTCTTTCCCTGCAAGTATCGCTCCAAACCAGAAGATATTAGAACCAATTAACAGGATTGTAATTGTCATGGATGTGGTTCTAAATCCTAATTCTAAAAAGGGAACAACCAGGATCAAACCCCAGAAAATCCAGGATAATACTATCAGGCTTAATCCAAGGATCTGGGTTTTCTTCAGGTTTTTGAGCAAGGATATAGTATTTAGTTAATTTAGAAAGTTGGGTTGCAGTGCAGTAGTTACAGGTTGCTGGTTAAGTGTTATAATGTTATGAAAATGAATATTATAAACTGATCAGTGCCGAATAATAATCATCCGTTTTTGCAAACCTAATGCTCCTGTTAACAGGGACAAGATAATCAGTGAATTCAAAAAAATCACCCAATACCTGTGATGAACCACCAGATGACATTTTATGCTCCGTTTCCGGATATTGATGATTTACGTGCAAATCAGTCAACACTAAATCAATTGATTTATCAATTTCAGTGATTATAGTAAGCTGGTTTGATTTCATGTTTCTGGATATTTATACTACAAATATCAACAAAAGGCAAATAAGTTTGTCCTGGAAAGGAAAATGTAACAATTTCTTAAAAGTAAATTTCCAATAATGTAACATGTTGTTAATATGGGCTTATAGGGAAGGTTATATTACTTGTGTAATATCTATTTTGAAGGTTTATGAAACTTTATCAGTTCGGTATACCTGTAATAGACATCATCAATAATTGATTCCCAGGGATGATAGATTGATTTACGGGCTCCTTCACCTGCTATTTTTATTGCATGCTGATTTTGCATCAAAGCCATAAGTTTTTTAGTAAGGTCGGCAGTTTCATTTTCAATCAGGAAACCATTTACACCGTCTAAAATACTTTCTGCTGATGAACTGTTACGTACTACTATAGAAGGAACTCCAAAGGCCGCAGCTTCCTGGATTACAAGAGGCGAATTATCGTATACTGATGGAAATACAAACAAGTCAGATGCTGCATACACTTTTTGAAGTTCGTTACGGTCGGTCATCACGCCAAGGAAAACCACATTATCCTGCAATTCATATTTTCTTACAAGCTTTTTCATATCACCGGCAGCATACCCTTCGCCTACAAACACCATTTTAAAGGACTTGCCTTTTAGCTTAAGTTGCCTGAGAGAATCAATTATCAGCCTTATATTTTTCTCCCACCTGTGTTGTCCGACAAAAAGCATAACGAATTCATCAGTACCTGCATCAATCATTTTCAGACCCTTTTTGCGAAAACTGATAAGTTTTAGCTTTTCCGGTACAATCATATCTGAGCCATTCGGCATAATCTCGTATGGACCTTTGAAGCCATATTCCTCCAGCGTTAAGCCGGTTGCTTTGTTTGGCACCAGTACCAGGTCGGCAGCTTTGTAGAAATCAAGTGTAAAATTCACCAGAAAATCTACAATCAGATCATTATTGATCACCTTCTTGAAGTCATCACGGTACTTGGTATGAAAAGTTGTAACAAAAGGGATATCCAGTTTTTTTGAAATATTCAGTGCTAATTGCCCACTGATGAATGGACAATGCGCATGAACCAGGTCGAATCCCACTTTTTTGATTTTCATTTTAAACTTAATATCTATCAATGGAAGTCCGACACGATAAGGATTCATCCCCGGAAGCAATACCGACTTGAACCTGTATACCTTGTAAGGGACATGATCTTCATAATCGTTTCCCTTAGGTGCAACAATCATGCTTTTTCCGTACTTCTCATTAAGCCAGCGTGCATAATTATGCGCCGTCATTCCAACTCCATCCATAATAGGGAAGTAAGAGTCGTTAAACTGGCCGGTTGTTATTTTCATGTTTCTGATTTTTATGCGAATATCAGAATATCGAAGTTATGTATTTGGGAATTAATGATTTGATAATAGAAGATTAATATTTGTGTAATCATTAAAATTGATTTCAAGGCCAAACGAAAATTCACTCCGATACTTACTATCCTTATAATTCAAGTAGGACTGGAAAATTAAATAAATAACACCAGCGTTGAAAGAATTTATATCTAAAACTTTTAAAAAAAACTTTATGAAAAACCTACTTTACGTAGGAAGCAAGATAATTCCTTTCCTTTAAAAACGAAATCGCAAAAACCGATCAGGAGATTAGCCTCTTTGTATGTGAGTTGATGGGTTAATGCAGGAGGAGATAAAGATTATGGAGCAATAAATTACTTTGATTTGGAGCATTAACAACAACCTTGATTAGCTCAGGGGAATTGAAAATAGTAACGGATTAAAGCAGGTGTCAGTCTTCAGCATCAACCTCTGTGTCGTGTTCAGCCGGTTTCGGTAAGTCATCTTCCTCAATTATTTTTTTCATCAGATCTTTTTTGTCTTTTTGGTTCCGCCAGATTAAAAAAACAATCAGCACAACTGCAGCAATAATGACACTTATTATAAGAATCCAGTTTGGTTCCATAATGATTGTTTTTAAAATTGATAAGACCGGAATAATACTTGTGAAGTTCTGTTATTTGCTTTGCTGTGAATTATTAAAAATTCACAGAGTCATATGTTTTAATGAATTTCTCTACCTCAGATTTGATGCTATCCCGTACCTGCCTTGTTTCGGCGAGTTTTTCTTCATAGGTTCCCTCAAAAGAAGCCGGATCATTGAATGCCCAATTCAATCGTTTTGTTATCCCGGGAAATATCGGGCAGCGTTCGCCGCTGGCAGCATCACAAACCGTGATTACAAACTGAAACTGGCGACCTTGTGTGAAAAAATCAAAGGCACTCTTGGTTTTATTATCAGAAATATCAATTCCGATTTCTTTCATTGCTTCCACAACCAAAGGATTAAGATTGCCTGGTTCCAGGCCTGCACTCTCGGCAATAAACTCGTCCCCACCCATTTGGTTTAAAAATGCTTCAGCCATCTGGCTACGGGCTGAATTATGGATACAAACAAAAAGTACTTTGGTTTTATTCATATTCTATTTAAATTTAGCAATCTTAATTCTTCAATGATACCGATTTTATTGTCTGATTATTTTCATCCTTAAAGGAAGTTAAAATACGACATTATTAAGAATTCAGATATTAATATAATGTTATGTTTTTGTTAATTTCCAGTATCGAGATTATTAGCCTTGGTTTACCCTAAATATCCAGATTGAGGAATATTACCTGGTTTTTGCGGTTATAAATCCTGGTATACATCAATATTGAATAAGTCCGACTGTTAGAAATTGAACTTTGCCTTATTGTTTCATCACCACTAGTTTACAGGTTCGGGAAAAGTTTTCTCCGGTTACTTTCAGATAATACATACCGCTTTTATCTGAATTATCATTTAGAATCCATATCACTTGATTTTGACCCGTGTTTGCATGACCATCAAAAAGTTTCTCTATTAACTTCCCGGAGATGTCGTAAATAGTAATATTGATATGTCCGGGTTGAAAAAGAGAAAATGAAATGATTGCGGATTGCGAAACTGGATTTGGAATTATTATATCGTTTATGAATATTTTTAGATCTTCTCTCAAAGTGGCGACATAGGGAGTTACCTGCATGTTATCGGCCATAAAGATAACGCCATAATCCTGGCATGTAGGCGGTCGGCTGTCGTAATGAACAACCACACTATTGAAACCTTGCGTGAAACTGAAGCGTAGCGTATCTGTTGGCCATGTGCCCGGATTGGTTGCGGTCCGTGTATTGGTTCCTGCAAGGCTGCTGTTCATATAGGCTGTAACCCTCATTGTGGCAGCGTCATCACAGCCTAATTCCTGGCATGCATACATGATCGAGAAATCGGTAAGTGCCTGGTCGAAGCTGATAAGTAAGTCTGCGGAGTAAACAGAATTCGGATAAATGCACAAGCCGGCGAATCCCAGCGGCGCGAAACCCATCGTATTTGCTTCCTGTATTGAATATCCCTGGCCTGTAGCCGAAAAATGGGCAGTTATCCCATTTGCTGTCAGGTCAATAGGAAGAGAAGTATGAATAGGGGCATCGTCGAAGTTAAACATTACCGCTTGGGCATACGCCGCGGAATCTGTTAAAATCATAATTAAAAATAACAACGTAATGCAAACGCCTCCGCTAGAGTTGCTTTTACCAGATACCTCTCCGATTGATTTTTTTACGTCCAGAGTTTTCATGATACGTAATGTTAAGGTTTATATTGCAGAAACCCGGCCTTAGATGCTATAGCTTTTTAAATAAGCGAACAGATTGTAGCTCAACTGATTTCCAATACAAATATAATTAAGATTACAGATGTTTCAAAGCTCATGAAATCCGGCTTTGTACAGATGTTGTTTTGCTCCGGGTTATAATTTCCAATAAACCTTGAAAAGGCTTAAGTAACGCTTACTTTATGCTATTTTCAAATTTTGTATCAGCCTTACAATTAATCTTTTCTCACAGATTCCCTTTAACCCCCTGGCAAAGTTTCTAATCATTCTTAAATATGCCAAATGGAATTTTCAGACTTATGGATACATTTCTGCCTGGATTATAAAGGCCTACTTCTTTTAGAGTCGAGAGATGATCTATGTATTTCTTATCAAGCAGGTTATTTGCTCCTATGCTGATAGAAACGGATTGGTTTTTACATTTTACATTGCTTCCTACACTCAAGTCCACCAAAGTGTACCCTTTTGTGGCTGTTTCGTCAACTGCTGTATTGTTCTGATTTAACGCTATGGTAGTATTTACTGCAACAAATGCGTTTTTCGTAAAGGCAAATTTCTCTTTCTGTGCCCGGATTTCAAAATGAAGTTTATGAGCAGGTATAAAAGGCAAATAGTCGCCATTTTCCTGTTTGCCGGTCACCGACGAAAAAGTGGTTTCAATGGAGAGCCATTTATAGAAGTGAGGATGAAAATGGAAACCTGCTTCACCGCCATACAGTACCGAATTCGACTGCTTATATTTGTAAATATTTACGGCACTTGTTGTTTTAATGCCTGTTGGCGATATATAAATATAATTGCGGATAATGTTATAATATACGGCCAGGTCAAATGTAAAATTATCAGAATGATAATGAGTGCTTAAATCTGTTTCATATGTATTTTCGGGCACAAGATTTGGGTTCCCTATTTCATAACGTGTTTCGTGTTGACCGTTCGATGTTAGCTCTGCTAAATTTGGTGTCCGGAAAGCAGTAGCGAAGTTGGCCCTGAACAGAAGTTTGTCCGTGGAATTATAGGTAGCACCTAAAGAACCGCTAAAACTGCCATAATTTTTATTGATAGCTGGCCGGTAAGTCATTGTATCCGAAGGTAAACCGATCAAAACCGTTGAAATCGATTTAGTATCGTACCGCATTCCTGCCTGTACATTGAGTTTACTGAAGAAGGTGTATTTAACCAGCCCCAGGGCCGAGTAATTATTGATCCCCGCATCCGGTAAAAGCCTGGTCTGCCTGTTATTCAGATTTGTATTTGCCTGGTTAAAACCTTGAAAGCCAATAATATATTCCGAATTCGCTTTCGATGGCAAATGCAGTTTTGTTTCATACGTAATTGTAGAAAGTGCCATTTGAATTTCATAAACTCCTGCTTCCGCAAAATGCGTGAGTTCTGTATTCTGATAGGCGGCATTTAAATCCAGTTTATAATTGTGCAGGTAGAACTTGTTTTCAGATGAAACTAAATGTGTTTTAAACTCCTGGTACCAGATAGCGCTTTCTCTTCCCCTTGCTGTGATTGCTTCAATAGCCTGATCTTCGACTAATCCCAGTTTTTCGTGATTGTAATCGTAAAACAATTTGAAACTACCTGTTTTATTTGATGTTCCAATATTCGCTTTAACTGACATTTCGTTAAAGCGTGAGTTGGGTACAAATTGACCGCCACCTTGCAGGAAATCAGCATTATTCTTTTGCCCGACTCTTATACCTCCAAAAATGTTTTTTAATGCTCCTTTTATCCCCAGGTTATTTGTTATTCCCACCGTATTAGAGAAAAGCTGCAGGTTATAATCGCCAAGTAATGTACCAACGGGAGCAGGCCTTTCCTTAATAAAATTTATTACCCCGCCAACAGCATCGCTGCCATACAATAAGGAAGCCGGACCTTTAATAACTTCAACATTTTCAATACCAAATTCATCAATCCCAAGCGGGTGATGATCCGAATACTGGTAATTTTCGTACCTCACGTCATTATTTAAAATTAGGATATCGTTCATGGATAAACCACGGATTACCGGCTTTGAAACCCCGCTTCCTTTCGAAATCATATCAACTCCGGGAACTTGGGTTAGCATTTCCGAAAAATTGGGAGTGCTTTTTAACGTAAGCGGATCAAGTTTCAGAACATCGATTTTAACCGCGTTCTGGTGCTGGGTCGAATGATAAGCGCCGGATATAACTATTTCGTCGGCTTCAATTGATGTTTGTATAAGCTTGACATTCAATTCTATGACCTTTCCTTCCAGTTGAAGAGTTTCTATATTATTAATGAAACCTAGAAATGAAAATTGGATTTTCAGTTTGCCACTTGGCAGGTTTTGGATTTCATAATGCCCTTGCTTATCTGAAACTGTTCCTTTATTAAGGTCCGGAATAAAAACAGATGCGTTGACAAGGGGCTGATTATTCTGGTCGGTTATTGTTCCACTTATTTTATTTTGTGCGGCAGTGTATTGATATAACGCTATCATAACACATACCAATAGTATGTTTTTCAATTTATTACATTTTATAATTCGACAAAAGTTTATTACACATCACTAAGGATGCTGCATTTTAAACCAGTCGGGTAGGAGGGGCACGTAATAAAAAAGAAGATTGAGATAACTTACTTAGATACTGGGAGGTATATGAATTAAAATAATTGTCAACCGGATTTTCCTTCAGGATGCTTAAATTCCCGAAGCCTGACGAAAAAACAGAAAATTCAAAATTGCAAATTCCACATTTTTCTTGAATAATATGGAAATGTTTCTCGCTTTTAGCCTTGCATATAGTACTTAGTTCATGCTTATGTTCAAACTTCACTATTGATGGCAATATAAATACCAGCAATAAAAATAGTGAAATACTATGTTTGAAATTTCTAATCATATAAGGTTCAAGCTGTTAGATTTTAGTATTTAAGCTAAATAGGCTTTAACTTTAACCTTGTACTTAACAGGTATTTATATAAACGGTTTGGCAGTTCATTATGTTCAGTCAGGCATTTTGTGAATACAAAGAGTTTTGAAAAGGGGAAAATGTACACTGTTATCTATATGAAAAACAATGCATTATGATTGGATTAGGATTTTAAATGCAAAATTTAATATTCAGTTAACATGGAATGCGTATCTTTGCAGTATAAATCAACATTATTAAAAGACTTTCTGAAGTCTTTATTTTTAATGAGCGTTAAGAAAATGGGAACCTTAGGTTGCCTGGCTCACACGAAAAAATCAAAACATTTTACTGAAAGTCGTATTAATAGCGTTTTCGTTATTATCAATTGATTTTCAACAAATTAATGGAGGACACTACAATGTACACACAGATAAACCCCGAATATATAATTGCTTATTTTGAGAAACCAATCAATGTTTCACGCCTGATCAGAGTTTTTCAATACGAAATTTCGAAACGGAGAAGATTTAAATCAATTTCTTCAGCCTGTGGGATTAGTTAAATTTCAGAATTACATACTTCCTTAATTAGCCTCCAGAACCTGCTTAGTTTTCTTAATCAATTAAATTCGAATTGAATTGATTTGAGTTACTAGTTTTGGATGTAATTCATCACCTTGTCCACTTTTGTTTGTAAGGCGGGTGTGGATAATTATGCCCTGTAACAGCTAAAACTTAATATTTAATAGCCAGGTGATTTACACTTTTAGGTTCACTTTATAATTACAAAGTTCACATTGTACCACTTATTTGTACTTGAAACAAGTTTTAAATGATACAACCCATTTCCTAATCGGGAATTTAAGTTGATTTTCATAATGCCGTTACCTGCAGAAGTAAAACTGACATTTTGTACCAATACACCTGTATTGCTATAAATTTGAATTTTTTCTATATTTGTATTCTCTTCACCTGTATCAATTACCAAGTAGTCGGTGGCAGGGTTTGGATATAGTTTAACATGTTGTGCTCCGGCAATCAAATTATCCGTACTTAAAGGAACTATAGCAACCTTATTTAACTCATTATCAATCCAGGCCATTCGCGTTGCCATGTATGCTTTTAAATAGTTAACTTCCTTCTGATAGGTATCCCTAGTCTGGAAGCCTGCAGTTTCGCGCCACAAGTAGACACCCAGTATCGGCCATTGGCTAAAATTTCGTGCCTGGGCCTGGTTAAGCAGTAAAGCGCACGAATCGATATACCTGTTAATACTGGCTGTTGAAAGCTTATAAGTCCTAAGTTCCTCCCACTTTAACTTAACCCTGTATTTAAATCGGGCATCGCTCCACAATCTCGACCAAAAGAGAGGAATATACCCATCATTGTCTGTAAAAATCCAGCCTGATGCAGATGCCCCATTTTTATAGGTTGAGTTGCCTGATGATTGGTCAAAATCCCATACCGGTCCGGCATCAAGGTTATTGTTTCTATCCTTATGGAAATAAGCACTCCAGCCATATGCATCGCTGTTGCGCATTGCTTCCTGTGTAATCAGCTCATCCACAAAGGAGTTAACATTTATGTATTTCTCGTACCCATTATCAACATCAGTGTAGGATGGCGAAAAGATTACATTCCGGAAGTCGTTATCGTAATTCCTTATATAGTTAAGTTGCTCGGCAGTAACTTCATCCTCTTTTGGATAATTTATTACACGATGCTGGTCGAAATCACCGACCCCACCACTAAAACCTGTTACTTCATAAATATACCCGCCGGTTAAATTTTCGCCCGTATTGTCCAGGGTAGCTAATTTGCTGATATTGAGTCTGTTTTTAGTCCGTTTTATTTTTTCTATAAGGATATAAACTCCCATATAACTGCCATTTACAATCAATTCACAATACCTGGTATGGCTAGTCCATTCGCCGGTGCTTTCCGAAATGTAATGGGCAAGAGCATCCCGGATAAAAGTTCTGTCGATATACGATGCTAGCAATATCCAGTCATTCTCTGCCGGCATGCCTATCAAGGAAACATCAAGATTGTTACCTGTGGCATCGCGCGTTTCAAGTGTATAAGGCTTTTTGCTGAAATTTTGGGTAGAGTTCCCATGAAGCTCAATTCCTATTGCCCCATCATAATCATTGAAAGCATCAGTAATTTTGTTGATCCCGTTTGTGTTGGAGATTATGCCCATGTGGGCACCCACTTTAGGATCATTAACAATAGCTGCATTATTGTTGGTATTGATTACAATAATAGGCAGGTTGGAACTTGTAAGAGTAACAGGCTGTGAAAGAACATCCAGCGTATTTAACAAAAATGAACAAACAATAAAAACGAAGGTAAAAGTATTTTTCAAGAGAGGCTACTTTATAGATGATGCTTATGGTCTGAAGGCCGTTTTATGAGAGATGGATGTTATACCCAATCCCATATTCAATGCAAATATGTGCAAATAATACTGTTTGATTTCACTATGGTAATTATTCTTTCAGCCATAGAATGGATAAAAATCAGCAAAGACTTATCAAACAGACTGGTCAATAATTTGCAGTAGCTAAAGTACTGACATTTTATTCTCTGCAATACAATTATGCTTCCCAAATTACGAAAAAACCTTCATAGTCATCAATAATACCTATATTTAACTTATAGCCTATGCCGAGTTCCTGCTTGCATTGATATTCCCGTACAATGAGCGCCTTACAATTTTTTCGTAAGCATTATCAAACTGCGATTTCTGTTCTATTTTTTGCAATGCATATTGCTGGATAACGAGCAGCGGCAGAACTATGTGCTCCCTGATTTCGATAGAACTACGGGTAACAGGTTCTTCTTCCATCAAAACCTGGTATCCGGAAATAAACAGGACCATTTCTTTAGAGAGTTTGTATTCATCGAACAAAATATTCCAGAAATCCTTGTATTCTTCGTCTTTAGCGATATAAGCAGTTAATTCAAAGAGGCATTTCGACAACGACATCATACTATTCAGGATCAATGCTTTAAAGAATGGAACTTCCCTGAACAGCCTTTTCAGGTCATCAGATTTCCCTTCAATAATTAAGGTTTGAATGGCTGTTCCAATGCCGAAGAAACCAGGGATATTTTGCTTCAGCTGGCTCCAGGAGCCGACAAAAGGTATAGCCCTGAGGTCTTTAAATTCAAGTTTTTTCTGATTACCGCGTTTGGCCGGCCGGCTGCCTATATTTGCTGAATTATAATATTTCAATGTGCTTTTATTCTCCAGGTAGGGGAGAAACATGTTGTGGTTTTTAAGTGCGGTATACTTTTCAAAACTTATACAAGCCAGATCCTCAATCATTTGCCTGGAATCATCGGAAATGGCGTTTTCTTTAGCGAAGAAATTATTGGATAATCCGGCTGTAAGCAATTGCTCGCAATTGAAAATAAAATGTTCTTTTGTGCCGTAAGTGCTGGTAATCGTTTGTCCCTGAACGGTAAGCTGAATTTCGTGGTTGGCAATTTTCTGACTTTGAGCTGCATAAAACCTATGTGTTTTTCCACCACCTCGTGCAGGAGGACCGCCACGGCCATCAAAAAAAATGGCTTTAATTCCGTGTTGATCACAAACTGCCGACAAATTCTCCTTGGTTTGAAAAATGGACCAGTTAGCCTTTAGGAATCCTCCGTCTTTGGTGCCATCGGAAAAACCGAGCATAATTGTTTGTTTATTCTTGCGTTCATCTAAATGCGCTCTGTATTCCGGAATATCGAATAACTCTTTCATAATGTTTCCCGAATTCTTCATGCCTTCCATCGATTCAAAAAGGGGAATAATGTCAAACGATATTTTCTCTTTTCCCCAGCCACACCACCTGAAAAGCGCATAAACAAACAGAACAGAGAAAACATCTTCCGAATTACTTATTACATAACGGTTGCAGCCATCTTCCCCGTTTTTCGCCTGTATAAGTTTGAGTTGCGTAATGTTTGTGATAGTATCTTGAATAAGCTCATCTGTAAACTGATCTGTTGAAATCGTCAATTTTTCAGTAAGCAGAATTGCTGTCAGTGCTTCTTTAGTAAGTTCATTAAGGCTGTTTTTGATAACATTGACATTCCGAAGTATTTCCTCTATTGTAGTATAATGCACGCTGTGATCCTGCCTGATATCGAGTGCGGCGAAATGAGTTTTGAAAATCTTAACTTTATCAATTACATTATCAAGTTCTTCAAGGTAAAGGCTGTTGTATTTACTGATTATCGCAGTTTTAACATGGTAAAGCGGGTTTATAATATCCTCATAATTAATGGTTTTGGAAGGATCGAACATGGTCGGATAAATTTCGGTCCTCAGGTTTGCCAGAATATCCTCCACTTGCCGGAAAGTCAGTTTCTGCTCCAGCTTTTTAATGTCATCGTAATAGCATTTCATCAGGGTCATCCGGAGTTCATCGGCAACGTTCATCGTTATTCCTGCTGTAACAAACGGGTTGCCATCGCGGTCGCCGCCCGGCCAGAAACCAAGCTTTATGATATTTGGATTATCGAACCCACTGTTGTGGATATTCTTTTTAATATGTGAATATAATTCGCCTACAGCCTCATAATATATATTCCGTAGGAAGTAAATGATGTTTTTAGCTTCGTCAAGTGGCGTAGGTTTCTTCGCATTGATAAGCGAGGTAAGCCCGAGTTGCTGAAGCGTGATATCAATACCATTAATATCATTTTCGGTAATCAATAACCTCAATTTGCTAATGATATCCAGCACCGAAGGAGGATAGAACTGTGTAGGATGAGCCGTGAAAACGATTCGTGTTCCAAAAGTGGAAAGCTTTTCAGAGATATTTTCCTCGTTTTTCTTGCTGTCGATCAGGTGAAAGAAATCTTTGAGCGAAAGGTTAGTAGTATGTCTTTCTATATCGTTAAAAGCTGCATCTTCTACGCTGTCGAACAGTACAATCTGCCTCTCGACATACTGAATGACCCGGAACATAAAATCGATTTTCCCGTTTTCAGTCTTTATATCGGTATGCATACTGAAAAAGGAATCGAGAATTTCCTGCGGATCTTTCCCTCCGTTAAGTCCTTTCTCACAAACATGGTGCATTAGCGGGATTAGCATGCCGACATTGCTGATTCCCTGGAAAGGAAGATTCAGGAAAAGGCTGTTGTACACATTAAATTTATTCCTGACTGATTTGTCAAACTCTTTAACTCTGATAGGTAGATTCATAATTCCTATTCTTGATCTGGATTGAAATATACAGCTTAAAAGTGCGATTATACAGGGAAATAGAATTGAGCTTTAACCTAGCCCAAATGATTTTCTATATCGAACCGATAACTCGAGTATATCATATTTTTAATAAACCGTCCAGGGACACAACTTGTTCGCCGGGAATTTATGATCATGGTTAATTTCACAAAAATGCCGGAAACGATTAAGCAGATTGACGAAAATAAAAATGACTTACTTAATTAATTCAGCAATCAGAGGCGATTCATCTTTTTCCTGCGGATAATGCCTGTAAACCAATCTAAGCAATGTCGGGTAAACAATTAGCAATAAGGGCAGGGCAATAATAAACCCGCCGATTACGGCAATGGCTAAGGGCTGGTGAAGTTGTGCCCCGATTCCGATTCCTGAAGCGATAGGCAGCAAAGCAACGATGGCACCAAGTGCGGTCATAAGTTTTGGCCTGAGCCGTGTGGAAATGGCATAGACTATTGCATTATCGATATTATCGGTTTTCAAACTGTGGAAAAACTGCAGGTACGTAAAAATAGCATTCTCGCCGATTATACCAACAATCATGATGATACCAGTGTAGCTTCCAACATTGAGCGGCGTATTTGTAATAAACAAAGCTAGCAGGCTGCCTGCCATTCCTAATACCGATATAAACATTATAAGCAGTGCCACCCGGATTCGTTTGAAAAGGAAAATCATCACCAGGAATACCAGTAGAATGGCCGAAATCAGAATCAGCAGAAGTTCGCTGAACGATTTCTGCTGTTCCTGGTAGGCACCGCCATAACTAATCTGGTAACCTTGTGGTAGATGAAGTTTAGTCTTTATTCCGGTTTGAATATCACTCATTACACTTCCAAGGTCGCGGTTGTTAAGGCGGGCAATCACCGGTATCATAGGTTGCAGGTTTTCGCGTTCTACTTCTGCAACGCCTTGTTCTATCTGGATACTTGCTAATTGAGTAATTGGTTGCAGATTCCCGTTTGGGAGAAATATAGAACCTTGCTTAAATTTTTCGAGCGGAGTGAAGGCTGCACCAGGATACAACATCCGGATGGAAGTTAGTTGTTCCTTTTCATAAATATCACCAATCAGCGTTCCTTCGAGTTGTGTTTGAACCTGGTTCTGGAAATCGGCAGGTGTAATGCCAAACTGGGCCAGCCGCTTGTTATCCGGTTCAATGTTTACCGATGGACCGGCTACCGTAATTCCATCAAAAACATCGGCTGTGCCTTTCACATTTTCAACAATAGCGGCAACCTGTTTAGCCAGACCTTGAAGTACTTTTGGATTGTCACCATAAATTTTCACCTCGATAGGTTGAGTGGAAGCCATTAAGTCACCAAGCATATCGCCGATTACCTGCCCGAAATCGATTTGCAAAGCAGGTTGTGTCGATTCTACCTTCTTCCTGATAATGTCAATAACTTCTTCAGTCGATAATTTCCTGTCCTTCTTCAGTTGTATAAGGTAATCGCCGTAATTCGGCTCTGTGATAAAAAAGCCCATTTGAGTTCCTGTGCGGCGGGAATAAGATTCTATTTCAGGAACAGAGGGAAATAATTTTTCCACTTCCCGCAGCATGCGATCTGTTTCCTGCAAGGATGTTCCGGGAGGAGAAGTATAATCAAGAACAATAGAACCTTCATCCATTTCGGGAAGAAAACCGGTTTCGATCCGCTGCGAAATGTAATATGCAGAAACTATCAGGAAACCAACAAAAACGAAACTCAATGCAGGCCGTTTTATAAAAAAAGCAATCCATTTGCCGGAATGATGTTTCTGTTTGTGATTCTTCTTCAAGGTTCCGCCCTTTCCGGAGAAAAGAAGGTAAATTACAGGTAAGCCTATCCATGTGATTAAAAAGGAACAAATCAGGGTAATCATCATTGTATTTGCAAGGATCTTGAAATAAGCTCCGGCTACGCCGCTCAATAATGCAAACGGTAAAAAGATTACAATTGTACTGATGGAAGATCCCACCATGGCAGGGAATAGGAACTTTATTGATTTTGTCAGTAAATCTCTTGTCGGGGTTTCGGGATGCTCCTCATGGGTCCGGTGAATCTGTTCAACAACCACAATCGCATCATCGATAATCAATCCAATCGAAGCAGCAATGGCTCCAAGCGTCATGATGTTGAAATTGTATCCAAAAACATGCAGCATTACCAGGGTAAGCGAAATTGTTATCGGAATGGTAACCAAAATAACTGCACTGGCTTTTACTGAACGCAGGAAAAGGATGGCAACTACAATGGCAAGTAAAAGTCCGATCCAAAGGCTGTCGCTCACACTCCGGATGGAATCATGAACAAAATCGGCCTGCACATAATAAGGTTTCAGAAGTACGCCTTTGGGGAGAATTCCGTGATTAAGTGCATCAATTTTTTTCTGAACATCGTCGGTAAGTTGAACGAGGTTGGCATCGGGTTGTTTAACTACAGCTACCAGTAAGGCTTCTTTGCCATCCGCGTTAATACGCACGTATTCAACCTTTTCAGCAATTTTAACTGTGGCAATATCTTTAAGCAGAATCACGCGTTTGCTGCTGTTGCTGATAACAAGGTTTTTTAACTGATCCATGTTTTCGACTGCTGCATCCGTTACCGTTAAATACAGGCGGTTGAAATCAGTCAGGTAACCATTGCTTGTAACAAAGTTAGTCTGGCCCAGAGCTGCAGTGATAATAGCAGGTGTAACACCCAAAGCACTCATTTTTCGGGCGTTGAGTTCGATATGATATTCCTTGGATTTACCACCGATTACGCGTACTTCCGATACACCTTCAACCTGTGAAAGAAAAGGTTTAATTGTATAATTGGCTAGCTGGTTCAGTTCAATATTGCTTCTGCCCTTGGCTTCAATAACATATCCTGCAACCGGCAGGATGGATGGATTCATCTTTTCGACAGTTACCTGTGTTCCAGGGGGAAGTTCAGCTTGTACCTGGTTGATTGACGATTCAATCTGCTGTTTGCTTAAGTCAATATCAGCGTTCCAGTCCATAAATGCAGATATTTCGCAGCTGCCACGGCTTGTAATACTACGCACTGTTTTTAGTGAAGGAACCCGTTTGATGGCATTTTCAAGTGGTTTGGTAACCGTGACCATCATTTTATTTATAGGCTGAAGACCGTTTTCGGCAATCACCTTGATTTTAGGAAAAGTAACTTCAGGGAACAAAGAAGATTGCATCCGGGAATATGCAAATACCCCGCCAAGTATGACAATGGCGAGTAGAATGGAAACCGGGTTTTTATGTGTAACAAAGAAATTGTTCATCCTGGATTACTTACTGATCTTTACAAATGCGGTGTCGGGTAATCCATACTGCCCTGTATAAATAATACGGTCGGCAGGATCGAAAACAGGAGATATGACTTCAATTTTAAGAAGAGTTGAAATTCCTTTTTTTACCGGAACTTTAACAGCAGTGCTGTCGTTGATAAGTTTCATAACCCAGAAATTTTCCATAATTTCATCGGACAAAACACAGGATTTATCAACTACCTGGGTATTATGCTTCGTGTTTTTGACAAAAATCACATTAGCAACAAGGTTTTCCGGAAGATTCTGAATGGAAGCGACCCGAACTTCGTAAAGCTGAGTTTGGGAAACAGCATCCATGGTTGAAAGCTGTGAAAGGACAGTTCCATTTAGTTGAGTGGAGTCGGGTAACATTACCGTACAGTAAGTGCCGACAGTAGTATATTTTTTAAGTTCAAAAGGCACATTCAGCAGGAATACAAAACTGTTTTGCTGGGCTATGGTTGCCAATGCTTCACCGTCGGCAGCATAATCATTTGAATATTTATTCACTTCGGTAACAATACCTGATTCGGGTGCTTTGATTTCTATAAGGCCTTTTACGTGAAAGGAGGTATCGCTGGCATGAAATTTACTCAGCGCTTCCGCTTCTTTTGTGCGGATATAAAACAAGGGTTTACCCGCTTGCACATATTCACCTACATGAACAAGGCATTGTTCAATATATCCTGTGATATTGGATTTAACCTGGTTCTTTTTCAGGTAGGCTGAAGTTGCCGAAAGGTTTATATTTTCGCTGATGCTGCTTAGGTTGATGGTTGTTACTGTAACCGGTGTTTTTACTTCAGGATCAGCGGCATCTTTAGTTTCAGCGCTATTTTTACAGCCTGAAAATGCCAAACCAAGAATTGCAATTATTGGAAGGAATTTTATTTTCATTTCAGGAAATTCAATTGGTTAATAAGCTGCAGGCGGGTCATTTCAGCAATTGTAAGGCTGTTTTGAGTATTTGTATAATTGTTGATAACTGCCAGGTAATCTGTAATCCGTATCAGCGAATTTTCAAGTGCAATAGTTTTATACAGGTCGATGAGTTCCTTTTGCTGAATAAGCTGGAGATTGATATCATTGATCAGTTCGTCATTTAAGCGGAGTTGCTCTGACAATTGGCGGTATTGTTGCCAGTATTGCGACGAATAATAGTCGCGGTATAGTGTACGCGATTTTTCATTTATTTCAATCTTTTTATATTCAAGTTCCCGTTGTTTGCCATCATACACAGGAATAGAAAAGTTAAGTCCAAAACTGGTCCCGAAATTTTGTGGGATATTTATTGGATTTATTGCCATGAAACCTGCATCGGCAAAGGCTTCGAGTTTAGGGCGGTAATTGAGGTCGACCAGGATTTTATAATTGCTGTTTTTCAGGCTGTCAATTTTAGACTGCAGCATCACAGGCAATTGTTGAATATCGGGAAGTGCAGGTAGTTTCAGATCGGGTTTTGTGAGTTCAACCGTAGTGGTATCAATAATTCCGGATAAAAGATTAAGTAAAGCAATATCATTCTTGTATTGTATAAATACCTGCTTGCCGGTAATTTCCTGGGCTTTAATAGTAACAGATAGGTTCAACAGGTCCGTCATCTGGTAAATTCCGGCTTCCACAAGTTGTTTCACGACTTTCTGCTGGCCATTCAATATTTCAATCGTTTTCCGGGTGAACTGAATCTGGCTATAATCGGCAAAGGCCGTAATGTATTGTAGAGTTATACTTTTCTTTAAGTCGGTTTGGGTTATTTTCTTATTTACTTCCAAAGTTTGCTTTAGTAAGTTTATATTTTCAGATTGTGCAGATTTTATTTTAGCATTAAAAAGTGATTGTCTAACACCTATCGTAGCCGCATAATTACCTCCATTCGTTATTGCCTCATCATAGCCGAAGTTGTTCCCGGCAGGAGCATACAGAACCTGTGAAGTGACATTTACCTGTGGTTTAAAAGCGCACAAGGCAATAAGGCTGTCTATACTTCCCGAATGGAGCTGGTTTTCATAATCTTTGAGCAAGGAACTGTGATTCAATCCTGATGAGATATAAAAATCGAGGGTACGGTTCTGCGAGTAACTAAAAGCAGTTACTAAAAGAGCCAAGATTAAAACTAGAAACGACTTTACCATTGGAATGGATTTCAATCAGATAAATTGTACTGCGAAGATAGATAATAATCAGGTTTGGACTTTAAACATTAAGAAGCTAAAATCATTTTGCAAAACTATAGTAACAATGAAAACTCAGATACCCAAATTTATCCGGAAAACTTCAGCTTGATTCAGCTTTCATAGCAATTATAAGTGTTATACAATTTTATTGACCTGATATTTATTGCTGTGGGTTATTGAGATTGATATCTTCTGATTCCTTTTCTTTTTCATCCTTAAATTCCATCTTACCGAATTTATAAGTGAAATTAAATCCAAATGAACGATAAGGTAATTGTCGGTTATTTGTGGTAGTAAAATTTACCCCGGCTATTTCAGTTTTTTGATCTACATATTTGCCAAAGAAATTAGTTGCCGTAAGTGCGATACTCCCTTTCCTGTTAAATATCTGTTTGCGAAATGCAATATTATAAGTAGTAAAGGAAGGCATAGTTCCCTGGGCATTAATACGAGGCGAATTAAAATTCCCTAATGCTTCAATAATCAGAGTGCTGCTTAACTGGTAAGTGGCGTTTGCATTCATACGGTAATTAAATCCCTGTTTATTCCCTCCTGAAGGCAAGCCGGTGATAATGTATCGCTGGAAACAAGAAATATTTGCACGTAGGTTCAATTTTTGAGTTACAGGCGCTGAGGCAAATAAATTTAAACCATAATTATCTTCGCTTCCAATATTTTCGCGTGTACTTACAGCAACATTGGAATAGGTTGAATCACCAATCTGATAAGTCGGATAATAATTTGTATAGTTTTGTATATCGTCCCTGTTCCCACGATAGAACATGGTGAGATTTACATTAGCCCCGTTTTTATAGGTCTGGCTGAAGCTCAATTCGAGTTTGTCGCCTATTTCCGGAAGGAGGCCTGCATTACCCATCGAAACATTTTTCGGGTCACTTGCATTGATGAAAGGATTCAGATCGCGATAATCCGGCCGTTCGATACGGTGGCTGTAGCTTAGTTTTAACACCTCGTTGCTTTTAAATGTATGTGAAACTACAAGAGAGGGAACTAATGTATTATAAGCCCTCAAAGTGACATTCCCTGAGTTTGAAAAATCAGCCTGGCCAGTAGTGTATTCATCGCGGAACCCTGCTTTTACATCCAACTGTTTAAATACTTTGAATGTAGCCGAAAGATACCCCGCATATATGATACGATGATAATCATCATTTGAAGACAAGCTGGTGCTGTATTCATAGATATCTGTTGTCGTATTCAACAAATAAACTTCTGATGTGCTCTTAATATGATCCATTTCAGTTTTAGCGCCGGCTTCTATTTTGGCTTCCTTACCGACTGGCTGAACATAGTTTATTTCAATATTTGTCTCATTTTCCAGACCGGGATTTGTCCCATTTGAACTGTTAAATACTTCACCATCAGAAATATGCTTTTGTGTTTGATCGTAATACGAGTAGATATTTCCGTTAGAAGAATTTAAAACTATTTCGAGCTCCTGGTCTTCCTTGTTAAACTTCTTTTTATATGCCAGGTTCCAATCCAGTGAATACTCATGAAAATTATTTGATGAATTCAGAACATCCTTTATATCAGAAAGCTGGTTGCCCGAAATATCCTGGTAGAGCGTTTGACGATCAGCATTTCCGGAATTACTCATGCCAAAGTTATCGTAACTAAATGTACCCGAAATATTGTTTTTAGGCGTAATATCCCAATCAAAGCCCAGGCCCGATTGCAAACCATGTCTTTTGAAGTCGCTGACGCTGGATTGAAGTAACTTTGAAAAAGTAGAAGAATCCTGCCGCGTTAAACGGTTCATGTCGTTAAAAGTGGTGGAAAGCAATTGAGCATTACCACTTACATAGGCATTGGCACCAAAATTCCCTCTGCGGGCATTGAGATTAAATGCACCGTTCTCCAAACGTGTTCCGCCTGACAAAGAAATGTTGCCGTTAATACCATGAGCAGTTGATTTTTTTAGAATTATATTTATGATACCTCCGGTTCCTTCAGCGTCATATCTTGCACCGGGGCTAGTAATGATTTCGATGGTTTGTATCTGGCTTGCTGGAATGGATTGTAACACATCGGCTATGTTGCTGCCAAAGAGGGCGGAAGGCTTACCGTCAATTAAAAAGCGTATACTTGAATTGCCTTGCAGTTCGACATTCCCATCCACATCAACTGAAACCTGAGGTACTTTTTTCAGTACGTCGGAAGCCACTCCACTTTGAGAAGTAATATCTTTATCGGCATTGTAGACCATTTTATCGATTTTATTTTCAATGATGGTTTTGCCGCCTGTTATTGTTACACCTTCTAAAGTAGTTTCGATGGCCGACAATTTTATATCGCCCAGAATGATAACAGGATTCGTCTTGCTGATTAAAATATAGCGTTTTTCAAGTCTTTTATATCCGATAAAATAGACAGATATTTTATAGGATCCTTCTGGAATATCGGGTAGTTTAAACGCTCCTTTGCTATCGGTTGTGGTGCCATTAATTAATTTGTTCTCCTTTTGTGCTAACAGGCTAATAGTAGCATACTCCAGCGGTTGACCTGAAATGGAATCAATGATTCGTCCTGTAATTTTTCCGGGAGCTGTAATTTTATTTTGGGCTTCGGATGAAAAAGCAAAAAAGAATAAAAGTATCGTAAACCCAGCTCTGGTTTTTAAAGTATTGGTATAAAATATGAATGAATTAAAGTTTCTCATAAATGATAGGTATTCTTATTAGCGATTAACTTGTTTAGATTGTTCATTTTAAAGGCTATAAGAGCCGAATGTGATTCTGATATTAAAGAAATTTACCAGGTGTAAAGCATAGAAAGACCCTCAGAATTTTTGAGAGCCTTTCTCTGAATAGAATTCAACAGATAGCATAATATAATAAATCAAATCATTAAAATTTATTTGATCATGAAGAATGATTATGAATGTTTTATTAGTCTTTGCCTTCTCCTTTTTCCTTCGAATTTCCTTTTTTAACAAGGGTTCCATCAGGATTTACAGCTACCTCTTTCTTTTTATTGCCGGTTTTGATTTCAAATTCATAAACTTTTCCTTTAGCGTTTTCAGAGACTTCTGAAACCAGAAGTATGTAACTTGGAAATTCTTTACCTAAAGTTGCTGTAACTGCCACCGGGATTTCATTTGCACTGATTGTGTATTCGCTTTCCATCCACTTTCCATCGACGGTATAATTAGCTGAGTAATTTTTTGCATCCATTTTAAACTCAGCTTCCCATTGGGTAGCGTTTTCTTTACCCCATTTTACGTTTTGTGCTCCGGGAAATTTCGTATCAAACGCGGTTTTAACCTTTGCCGGCACATCTTTGACATTTTGACCACATGCAGTTATGCTTATTAATATGCCTGCCGCAAAAACAAGAATTAAATTTTTCATCTTTTTTTATATTTGTTAAACAGGGTGCAAAAGTAAAAAGTGATTCTAAAGGAATTTTGAAGTTGAAAATTAAGAAAGCATTTTTAGAGCTTTTGTCGTGTTAAATGCGGCAAACTATTTGAAGTTGAAAATCAGGTTTTACGTTTTTTGACTGATTGTAAAACAATGCAATTCATTTTTAACGTACTTAATTTCAAGAAAGTGTGTACTGCAGATTTGTTTCACGATAGCCAATCCTAAACCATGCGATTTGGAATTGCCCTTGATAAACCGTTGAAAAATATCTTCGTTATCCAGCTGGTTTGGCATCCCGGTATTGCAAATTCTGAACGCATCCTCTTTTATTGAAATTTCTATCAGTCCATTCTCAATATTATGATTCACAGCATTCGAAAACAAATTATTAATAAGGATATCCGCGAGTTGAACGTTCATTTTTACTTTAAAATCTGACTGGCTAGTGAAGCTAACTTTGATGTTTTTTTCATTGAAAATAGGTTCAAATTCATCTATTTTACGCTTCACCAGATCGTTCAATATTATAAATTCGCTTGTTGTGAATTGGTTATTCTCAATCTTAGCAAGCAATAGCAGGTTTTGGTTGAGTAACGAGAGTCGCTTTAATGCATGAATTGCAGTTACAACTTTACTGAATGATTCTTCCGTTAATTCCTGTTGCAGTATTTCTTCGAGGTTAAGTGAGGCAATGGCAAGTGGCGTTTGGATTTCGTGCGATGCATTCTCGGTAAATTCCTTCAGTGAAATAAAATCCTTCTTTAGTTTAGCAGTCAGATTATTTACAACCATGTTTAATCGGTCAAATTCTTCAATTCCAGATGTTTGTAATTGAAGTCCAGTATTTCTCCGAAAATCAAAATTCTCGATTTCCTTCAGGTTATTTTCAAAAACATTCCAGGTAGTTTTGTTTAATCTTTTGGTGATATAATATGAAATAGCAAAAGCAGCAAGCAGCAACGAAAAGATAACAGCTGCAATGCTTGCAGCAAGGTCTTCACTTTCTACTGAAGCTTCTCTTAATTTAACCGAGTAGTAAGCGCCATTTACTTTAATTACATTTGAGTATTCGATAAATGATTCCTGTTCATTTTCATGAGAGTTATATTTAATTTTCTCTTTAAATTCAGGATGGTTAACTGATTGGTTATTAACCTTGACCACTTCTATTATTGGTTTAAGTGAAGGAATTTGATTGTTTTCAGCTAATTGTTTTTCAATCAGGACTTCCAACGAAAACAGGTTTTCTCTTGTATTCGCAATTAAAATCGTTTTCAGTACATAATACCCGGAGATAGAAAACACAATAAGGATTACACTGAAAAGGACCAGGTAATTGCGGTTAATTTTTGTCAGAAACTTCATGAGTCAGTAAATTTATAGCCCATTCCATAAAGAGTTTTGATATAGTCGGCTCCGCCTGCCATCTTAATTTTCTTTCGGATATTATTCAGATGGGTGTAAATAAAATCGTAGGTGTCAGCCAGATCAATGTTATCATCCCAAAGGTGTTCGGCAATGGCTTCTTTGGTAAGAACACGGTTTGGGTTGATGATCAGGAATAAAAGAATATCATATTCCTTTTTAGTGAGCATAATTTGCTGATCCTTGATAGTGACTGATTTGCTATCCGTGTTAATTGATATTTCGTTAAAAACAACATTGTTCGAGCCGGCATAATTACGACGGCGGAGCAAGGCTTTAATCCTGGAGTTTAATTCCGATAGTTGGAAAGGCTTTGTTATGTAGTCATCAGCACCCTGATCGAGGCCGGTGATTTTATCATCCAGAGAATTTTTGGCTGATAGAATTATTACTCCCGCTTTTCGATTATATTTTTTAATCGTTGTAAGCAATTCGAGTCCGTTCCCGTCAGGCAAGGTTATGTCTAAAAGGATAATATCATATTCGTAAACAGAAGTTTTATCGGATGCTTTTGAAAAGGACTCGGCCAGTTCACAGATATAATTCTCTTTGGTAAGGTAATTACCAATTGCAATCAGCAATTCAATTTCGTCTTCGATGATCAGGATCTTCATAAATCAAAGTAACGCATTAATTCTAAAGGAATTCTAAAGTAAGTATTTTAATAATATTTAACGCAATAAGTAGTGGAATCAAGGAATAAATTGCATTACTTTCGCTCCAAATTGCAATTCAAATTAACAAGAATCTTAAATCCTTAATTCCACCAAAATGAAAAAAAATGTTTTTGCTGTTTGCCTTTTTGTTGTATTCAGCGGCATCATCTCTCTGAATGCCCAAACCTTTCATCCGGGCTATATAATCTCAAACCGGATTCACCTCGAAGGTGATGGGGGCTGGGATTATCTCACCGTTGATGCACCCAATAACAGGCTGTTCGTTTCACACAGCACAATGGTGCAGGTTGTTGATCTTGAAAAAAGTACACTTATAACAACTATTGCTGATACCAAAGGTGTTCATGGAATTGCCCTGGCGGCCGATCTGAATAAAGGATTTATAAGTTGCGGAAAAGATTCTTCGGTGGTGGTTTTTGATATCACATCTTACAAGGTTATTGAAAGGGTGAAAGTTACCGGTGCAAATCCGGATGCCATTCTTTACGATCCTTACAAGAAAATAGTTTTTACTTTTAATGGGAGAAGTTCAAACTCAACTGTTCTAGATGCAACTACAAATAAAGTGATAGCAACTATTCCTCTTGCCGGCAAACCAGAATTTTCTGCCTCTGACAAAAATGGAAAAGTGTATGTAAATATTGAAGATAAAAGCCTTGTCACTGTTATAAATACAAATACGCTGAAAGTTGAAAACAGCTGGTCCTTAGCACCTGGCGAGGAACCCAGCGGACTGGCACTTGATAATGAAACACATCGCTTGTTTATGGTTTGCAGCAATAAACTGATGGTTGTTATGAACGCTTTAACCGGCAAAGTAATTACAACCCTTCCGATTGGCGACCGTTGTGATGGCGTAGCTTTTGATCCGGGCACAAAACGGGCATTTAGTTCAAACGGAGATGGAACTATGACAGTTGTTCAGGAAAATGCAAATGATACATATACGGTTGTTGAAAATATAACTACACAAAAAGGTGCCCGTACCATTTCATGCAATCCATTGACACATAAACTTTACTCGCCTACAGCCGAGTTTGAAGCTCCAGTAGGAAATGCCCGCCCAGCGTTAAAGACCGGAACCTTTGTGATTCTGGAAATGGGAGTCAATCTGGCAAAATAATAATTAGAGTCGCAGCAATCATTGACGCTTGTCGAAATACAGCACTTAATTACTGTCTGAATTTCTTATCAATACTTTACATCTGCTCTTTTTCGTTTTACCCCATCCTGCGGGAAATCGAAAAAGAGCAGATAATGGTACTTTCATCTGAGAAAAATACAATTACACCTTAAATAAAGGAAATTTAGACGACTCTCAGTTTTATAAATCTAAATCTAAGAATCCTTAGCCACTAACAATCTCTGCTTTTACGCTGAGATTGTTAGTGAAAATATTTAATTTCCTGTGGAATCATCGTGTTAACTGGATAACTCCAGTCTTTTGCTTAATTCCTCTATGAAAATTGTATCCTTTTTTAGTTTTTCCTGTTGCTGGATTATAAACGGTGTTTTTTCAAGCTTTCCTATAACAGCTTCCATCTCTTTTTTATCAGCATAAAGCATTTGCCTGAAAGGATTTTCGTAATCTTTCTGCCGCGAATGACGAATTTCAGCCAGCAGATGTTTCCGGAAGTTTAAGTACCATCCCATCATTTCCTTCAGAGATGAGGAATCAAAAGTTGTGTTTTTGCTCGATTCCTGTAGCGAAGCGATTGCATGATTCAGTTTTTGGCCTGCATAAGCATTTCCCTGGGAAACATAAAACTCGTGAACCTGCTGCCAGCTGATAATTTCGTACGATACAATTTTCTCCTTCATCTTGTTTAGCTCAACTACCGAAATCATTTGTCCGCCTATATTTTCAAATTTCAGACGTATTGCCGGTTTGTTAAGCATTTCAAGTAGTTCTGCAGTTTTTATTCCCGGATTTCTGCGGCAATGCTCAATAATTAAATCAAAAGCATAATACATAACGTAATCCTGGTAAGCCTGGTAGGCATCAGCAGGTTTCAGCAGTTTAACCTGCCTGTTGCTGTTTTCGATCGAATGTTTTGCCAGGGAAAGTGACGTTGGTTTATCTGTTTTCTTTGACAGGAATTCCATTCCATAAGCCTGGTACTCAGCTTCTGAAAATGTCTTTTCCGGAAAGTTTTTATAACAGAAATTCTTCCCGGCATGTAATTCAAGCAACTTCAAAGCATCGAAAATCGAATTAATTGTATCTGGAGCCAGGTAATGCGATTCAAGAAACTGTGTTTTTTCGGTACGTTTGTCGCGGCTCTCGCATTTCCAGGAATTACGCTCCAATGCAAACTGGTTGTACATAAGCCAGTATGCAGGCATAATATGCAATTCGTTATTTGAAGTGTCGTTACTTACCAACGAGAATGGGAAAGGAATATCCATTTCGGATGGATAATCTGCTTTGGTAAGAATGGCGAAAGGGGCGAAGCGTGAATTGTGTTTCAGGCTGGTGCATAATGCTGGCCAGAACCCTCTGCCGGCTAAAATTTCACCGTCGGCACCGCGGCTGTTGTGATTTGAACCGATGGTTGCACCTGCAGCAATATTGCTTTGACCCTCTATGGTTGAAGCAATTAGAAACGAATTGTTATGGTGTTGTTCGTGAGCCGGGAATATCAAGGAATTCAATACTTCGCAGCACGAAATGGTTGCATTGTCGCCCAAAAAGGAATTTATCAGCCTCGCACCGTATTTTAGCTGTGAATTAGATCCCAGCATAAACCGTACAGCCTTTACACCGTAAAATATCCTGCAGCCTTTACCGACTATGCCATTTACAAGTTCACAACCTTCACCAATCTGCGTGATTGCTTCGGGCGTTGAATTGATCGTTAGGTTTTTCAGCTTATTGGCACCTTTCAGATAGGCATCGGTTCCGGTTTTAACGTCTTTAATTATACTGCAGTTTTTAATAACAGTTCTGTCACCGATGGTTCCGTAATATCCGCGTTGATTGTCGAATTTTTTCTCAGTCATTTCGCGGAATCGGCGCTGGAGATCGGTGTTTTGCCTGTCGCGGCTCCAAAGCCAGGCATCACCGGGAAGCATGCCATCGAAAGGTAACACAGCACGGCCTCCGTTTTCGTTGCATATTTCCATCCATACCCGGATTTCCTCAGGTTCGCCTTCTGTTAGAATCCCATTGCCGAATTTAGCATGACTGGTAGTTGACATTTCGTTCACGTTGGTGATAATTACCTCATCACCAATAATATAGTATGCCATGTAGTTCACATTGTCCACAACAACATTATCGCCAAAATCACAGTTGATAATGATGCTGTTGTATAAACCAACCGGCATGCGCAAATCGTTAAACTCCAGGAAAAAAGGTTCGAGTTTCCCTATCCGAACGAGCCCGAAAAACTTACAGTTTTTAACCAACTCAGGATTAAAAGCTTCCGAAACCATAAGGTTATTCCAGTCATCACAGGTATTCCGGTTTCTAACCAGGACTTCAATTTCATGCGCATTCAGATGCCGGTACCGGCTGCTATCCGGGTTTTGTAAATAGCGGAGATAGTATTCATCCTTGCCCTGTGGTATATATTCTGCCGGTATAAAATTGTGACCCAGCGAATTGAGAGGTTCTTTCCTTATAATGTTCATACGGGTATATTTAATTTCATAAAATTATTGAAATGCGCCGGATATTGAGTGAGTTTTTAAAATTATTTTAGAATAAATTGTAAATAATTAATAATGATATAGATATAAGTTTTTACTTTCAAATTCAGTTTTCACTAAACTTTAGAACAGTCATTAAAAAAGCCGGCAAATCTAATCGCCGGCTTTCTTACTTTTGCTTTTTTGATTAAGCTATAAAATTCCTTGCCAGTTTCAATGCATCATCAAGCCCTTGTGGATTTTTGCCACCGGCGGTTGCAAAGCCTGGCTGTCCGCCGCCGCCACCTTGTATGGATTTGGCAAGTTCACGAACAATATTACCTGCATTCAAGCCTTTGGAGACGATCAATTCATCGGAAACCAAAACACTTAAAGTTGCTTTGCCATCATTTTCGGAACCAAGAACCAGGAAAAGATTGTCAATACCGGCCCGCATTCCAAATGCTATTTCCTTAGCGGCAGATGCATCTGCGTTTATTCGGGTTGACAGGAAATTGATGCCGTTAATCTGCTCAATTTGGGTAAGCAGTTTGTCTTTCAGTTTCAATGCTTTTTCGTGGTTAAATACTTCGAGTATTTTCCGCATCTCTGCATTCTGATCCATCAGTTGCTGAACAGCTTTTAAAGGCTCTGTAGGACTTTTAACCAGTTGTTTCAGGTTCGCGATTATGGATTCCTGTTCATAAACATATTCTTCCACTTTCGCTGCTGTAATGGCTTCAATACGTCGGATACCGGAGGCGATGGCACCTTCACTTACTATTTTCACCAAACCGATTTGCCCTGTTGCCTGCACGTGAGTTCCGCCACAGAGCTCAACCGAGTTTCCATAACGGATCACGCGGACCTTATCGCCGTATTTCTCGCCAAAAAATGCCAGTGCACCCATATCAACGGCTTCATCCATGGTTACGGAACGATGCTCATCCAACCTGGAATTTTCACGAACCAGACTGTTGGTCATTCTCTCGATGGCAAGCAGTTCTTCATCTGTAAGTTTCTGGAAATGAGAAAAGTCGAAACGGAAATAATCAGGGCCGACAAAAGAGCCTTTTTGCTCAACATGCGTTCCCAGGGTTTTGCGCAGTGAATAATGCAGTAAGTGAGTAGCTGAGTGGTTATTGGCAATAGCTGTTCTGCGATCGATATCAACAACCGCCCTGAAAGTAGTTGAAGGATTTTCAGGCAGGTTTTCAACGATATGCACAATCAGGTTGTTTTCCTTACGGGTGTCAATTACCTGCAGGTTTTCATTTGCTGAAGTCAGGGTTCCGGTATCGCCCGATTGTCCGCCACTTTCGGCATAAAATGGAGTGCGGTCAAAAACCAGTTGGTAAACATCCTTTCCTTTCGCCGTTATTTTACGGTAACGGGTAATTTTTATATCGGACTGAGTGGTATCATAAGCCAGGAATTCAGTGCTTTCCGATACTGCAAGTTCATGCCAGTCGTCGGTAGAAACCGTGGCGTCGCGGCGTGAGCGGATTTTCTGTTCTTCGAGTTTTATCCTGAAATTCTCCATATCCACATCCCAGCCTATTTCGCGGCTCATCAGCTGGGTAAGGTCGATGGGGAAACCAAATGTGTCGTACATTTCGAATGCAAATTCACCGTTAATCACTTTCTGATCAGGATGCGAGGCAATGTACTGATTGAATTTCACAATTCCTGTTGCTAGAGTGCGAAGGAAAGATGATTCTTCCTCATGTATAACACGTTGAATAAGTTGCAGATTCCGTGTAAGTTCAGGAAACGATTCACCCATTTGTGTTTCGAGAACTGCGACAAGCTTGAACATAAGTGGTTCGCGCATGCCAAGGAACGAATACGCATAACGGACGGCGCGTCGGAGGATACGTCGTATCACATAGCCGGCTTTTACATTCGAAGGAAGTTGTCCGTCGGCAATGGCAAAAGTTACAGCACGCAAATGATCGGCAATAACGCGCATGGCGACATCACTCTGTTGATTGCTTCCGTATGCAATATTTGAAATTTTTGCGATTTCGGCCAGAAGAGGAGTGAAAACATCGGTATCATAATTGCTCTGCTTGCCTTGTAAAACCATGCAAAGGCGCTCGAAACCCATTCCGGTATCCACATGTTTTGCGGGAAGCGGAACCAATGAACCATTAGCCTGGCGGTTGTATTGAATAAAAACGTTGTTCCATATCTCAATAACCTGGGGATGATCATTATTCACCAGTTGATCGCCAGGGATTTTTGCTTTTTCGGCTTCATCGCGAATATCAACATGGATTTCGGAACAAGGTCCGCAAGGACCAGTATCGCCCATTTCCCAGAAATTATCCTTCTTTGAGCCGCGAAGAATGCGATCTACGGCTATGTATTTCTTCCAGATTTCCAGCGCTTCGGTATCTTCGGCCATATTATCACTTGCATCGCCGCCAAATATGGTGACATACAATTTATCTTTATCAATTTTATAAACTTCGGTAAGCAGTTCCCAGGCCCAGCCAATGGCTTCTTCTTTAAAATAATCGCCAAACGACCAGTTGCCCAGCATTTCGAACATGGTATGATGGTATGTATCGTGGCCAACTTCTTCCAGGTCGTTGTGTTTTCCCGAAACGCGCAGGCATTTTTGCGAATCAGTTACCCTTGGCCATTTGGCAGGTTCGTTCCCCAGAAACCAATCTTTAAACTGGTTCATACCGGCATTGGTGAACATCAGCGTTGGGTCATTTTTTACCACCATAGGAGCAGATGGAACAACCTGGTGTTGCTTTGAAGTGAAGAATCCAAGGAAAGTGCGGCGTATTTCGGTACTGGTCATCATTAAATATAATTATTATAGTTAATTGGCTTTTGGTTGGCGGATGCGTATTTAATTGTATCTTAGTGGTTTAAAAGAGGTGAAGTAAAGATGAACTTTTATTAAAACAAGCATTTAACAATTGTTCACACAAGGAAAGGCTGCAAATTTAAGTTAAATAATTATTTTTGCCGTTACCGGAATGCAACTTGAGTTGTAAATTAGCAGAATCACTGGGATATCCGGAGTTTCAAATATTCAAAATAGATCAAAGCTCAAGGTTCAAGATGTGGTATTAAAGTCCTTAAAACCTAATCCCAAAAGCCTTTAAAGAAATAAAATGGCTAAAATCAGATACCAGTTTAACACCAAATCGCTTAAAATCGAGAAGGTACAGGTTACTATGAAGGAACGCCTGAAACGGCTTGCCGGTTCAATGGCTTTCGGATTGGTATTTGGCATGGTAGTTATTGTGCTGGCCTACAATTTCATATCATCTCCACGTGAAAAAATATTGCTGAACGAGCTTGAGCAATATAAACTTCAGTATAAGATCATGAACGACAGGTTGGATAAGGTGCAAAAGGTACTGGCCGATGTGCAGGATCGCGACGACAATATTTACCGGGTTATTTTCGAATCAGAACCAGTTCCTTCAGAAATCAGGAAGGCTGGATTTGGGGGAGTCGACCGGTATGAACAACTTGAGCGTATTCCTAATTCGGAGATAGTTGTAAATACAGCCAAACGGCTTGACCAGATAACCAGCCAACTTGTGGTTCAGAGCAAATCGTACGATGAAGTTTTTAAATTAGCCAAGAATAAGGAAAAACTTATTGCCAGCATTCCGGCTATTCAACCTGTTGATTTTCATGATTTGCGACGCATTGGCTCGTTGTTTGGCTACCGAACCGACCCATTTTATAAGGTAATTAAGTTTCATGAAGGCATGGATTTTACAGCTGCTATCGGAACTCCAATATACGCTACCGGTGATGGTGTGGTTTCAGAAGCTGAATACAACAGCGGCGGTTACGGCAATAAGATTATGATAAATCACGGATATAGTTACGAGACAGTCTACGCCCATCTTTCGAAAATAAAAGTTAAAGTGGGACAACGTGTAAAACGAGGCGAAATTATTGGTTTGATGGGAAATACAGGGAAGTCAACTGCTCCGCATTGTCATTATGAAGTGCATAAGGCTGGTGTACCAATGAATCCGATTTATTTCTTCTTCAACGATATTACCCCGGCAGAGTACCAGGCGATGCTTGAAATGTCATCGAACCCTTCACAGACGATGGATTAAAACTGGTAACTGGAAATAGGAGACTAGAAACTGGAGACTAGAAACTGGAAATTAGAATTGGACATCCGACATCCAACATCTGAAACCAAAAATATTAACCAAAACACCTTATCATACAAAATGGCCCTTCGCACACAACCTATCGGGAAACTTTATTATCGCATTGGCGAGGTAGCTGATATGTTTAAGGTAAATACTTCGTTAATTAGGTTTTACGAAAAAGAATTCGATATAATTAAGCCGCATCGCAATAAGAAAGGAAACCGTCTTTTTACACAAAACGATGTGGATCATTTCCATACGATATTTCATCTGATTAAAGAGAAAGGCTACACCCTGGAAGGTGCAAAGCTACAGCTGAAAGAAAACCGTGCTGTTAACAACGCTCCTGAACAGGATATTAAAAACTCGTTGCTCAGGATGAAACGATTTTTACTGGAATTGAGAGAACAACTTTAAGTTTTCAGAAATATTTTTTCTCCACAAGGAACTCAGTCACATACTCATAAACACCTTCTTCGAGTGAATAAAACTGGGCAGGATACCCGGCAACGCTTTTGAGTTTTGTCATATCGGCTTCGGTGAAATACTGGTATTTCTCGCGTATATCAAGTGGAGTATCAACAAATTCTATTTTCTCAGGGATTTCGAGTGCTTTAAAAACTGCTTTGGCAAGGTGAAGGAATGCCCGCGCTTTACCGGTCCCCAGGTTGTAAAGCCCGGATTTCGGCCTGGTATGCATCATGAAATACAAAACATCAACCACGTCTTTAACATATACAAAATCGCGCAACTGCATTCCGTCGGCAAATCCAGAACGGTGCGAACGGAAAAGCTTTACTTCACCAGTTTCGCGTATCTGCTTGAAAGAATGTAAAATAACCGAAGCCATGCGGCCTTTGTGGTATTCGTTTGGCCCATACACATTAAAAAATTTCATGCCGGCCCAAAATGGCGGAACTTTTTCCTGCTTCAAAGCCCAGATATCGAAATCATTCTTTGACTCACCGTACGGATTTAACGGACGAAGACTTTCAACAATGGAATGATCATCTATGTAGCCATGCTCGCCCATGCCGTAAGTGGCAGCCGAGGAAGCATATATTAGCGGAATTCCATATTGTGAGCATGCTTCCCAAACCTGTTTCGAATAGTTCAGGTTAAAGTGGTTAAATATTGAAACATCAAACTCTGTGGTATCGGTACGGGCTCCAAGATGAAAAACAGATTCTACTTCATCTTTGTGTTTCTGAAGCCAGTTTATAAACTCATCGCGGTGAACGTGGCCTACTATCGATTTATGGTCCAGGTTATGGTTTTTAAAAGGATTGCTGAAATCATCAACCACAATAATATTGGTTAATCCCTTGTTGTTGAGTTTGTTTACCATACAACTGCCAATAAACCCGGCAGCACCTGTTACCACTGTGTATGTCATAATACTTGTTTTTTCAGATTACAAAGGTACGGGAAAAGGGCCTAAATAGTGTTAACGATTTGAAATAGAAGATATGAGTGATGAGTTATGAGTGATGAGTTATGAGTGATGAATTATAAGTGATGAGTTAAAGGTATGAGAAGTTTTTTGGGATATTGATCTTCCTTTAATGCTTATCATCAATATTTTGGTTTCCAGTTCAAGTCGATTTTTTTTGCTTGAAAACCAATGTTTCCTAAATCAATATTAACAGCGTTACCATCGTTGTCGTTACTTGAGAAATTGTCTATTATTAAACAAAACGAAATCAGTAAGTTAAAATTACAATCCTTGTCGGCTATAATTTTGTAGTTGTCACCCGCAAACCAACTTACTGCTTTTTTGTCCCAGCAGGCCACTTGAAGATTATTCTTGTAAATTGAATATTTTCTGCCGCGATGACCATAAATATCATAAGCATCTTTACCATCCTGGCAGTGGTAATGTAGTTTCCAAAATGAATTAGTTCTAAATTCAAGTACATTATTATCCCATTGAGTAATATCATACTTTGCCTTGAACCAGGAAAGTCGTTTGCTAATTATCATTCTTGGCATTCCACAATTATTCTCAAATAGATTAACTACAGGGAGTAGATTAAATAATTCGCTTGCTGCAGAATGAGTCGGTTGTCCATCTGTGAAAATTTGATATTTGTCACCAATTGAAATTTTCTTTTGATTTATGTCTATTTCCATATTTTGATTTAAAGTTAATGCCCAACTTACATCTTAACACTTAAATCTTATAAATCCTATCTTATTCAATCTCCACTTCGCTTACAAAAATCCACGCTTTCTGTCCTGCGCAGGGAAGGGCAGGAGGGCAGGTGCCGATATTTGTTGCTTTAATACGGATAAATTGCGCTCGCAGGTTATCGAATGCTTTCGAAAGCATTACAGGTCCGTCGGGACTGGTTTCATCTGTTTCGGAGGGGTAATAGGAACTTAACAGTCTAAACGTAATTCCATCGTCGGAAACATAAAATTCGACTGAAGAAGGAAGAAAAATCAGGGAGGAAGGTAGTTGCAAAACATCTATTCCCAAAGCGTTCACAGGCTTTATTTCCCCTAGGTCGAAGGTAACTTCAAAATCACCACTTTCGTAGCCCATCCATTGCTTGTTGGTGTAATTCGATGAACCGATAAGCCCGTCGAATAATCCTGAAACTCCTGTTCCGGGATATTTCTGACTTGGTTCGGTGGTTACGCTGGCTGTTTTAATACCCTGAACAAAAGTATATATGCGGGTTATAATCTGGCTTGAACTGGCAGCGGATAGGCTGACAGCTTTGAGCGTGCAGTTTGTTGCAATGGTAAAAGGTGAAATATATTTTTTTGAGGATTTGCCAGGTATTGCGCCATCGAGTGTGAAATAAATCTCAGCGTTCAGGCCCGTGGCTGATAATTCTACCTGCTGCGGACCCTGGAATGCACCATCGGCCAATGAGCACATTGGCTTTGGGACATATTGATTAGGCTTTTGCATTGGTGTTTTTGAAACAAAAACTTCATTTACAGGCTTTCCAATCCATTCAGTCGGAGCTTTGAGGCCAAGGATTTTTGCAATAGTCGGCGCTGTATTTGCCAGATCATTAGGCGTTTCGAGCAGCACATTCTTTTTGATACCGGGTCCGCTGATAATCCATGGCACTTCAATTTCGAGCATACTTTCTCCACCATGACCAAACCCGATTCCGCCATGATCAGAAACAATCATCAAGGTAGTGTTCTGCATCATTTTAGCTTCCTGAAGGCCCGCTACCAGTTTCCCGATTTCGGTATCAATGTCATTTATAGACTGGTAATATTCTTTCGTATTGAAGCCTTTGCTGTGTGCGGTTTCATCAGGATGACCGTAATAAATGAAGGTGAAAAGAGGATTTTCTTTTTTAATATAATTCAGGGCTACAGAAGTTATCATAACATGGCCTTCGACGAATTGATCCTTACTGATGTATTTCTTATTCACATAAGTGCCAAGCCATTGCCAGTCGTAAAACATAGCAGTAACGGCCTTAGGCATTTGTTTACGTATGGTAGTGAAAATCGAGTTGAAATATCCATCAGCATCTTTAACTGTAGGATCAAATCCCTGGTTCATTAAGCTCCAGTTGTTTGATGTAACACCGTGTTGCTCAGGACCGGCGCCGGATAATATAGTAGCCCAGTTCGGCGCGCTGACCGTTGGCATAACTCCGCGTGTTTTTAAAGAAATAACTCCCTGGCTGATTAGCTTGTTGATTTCTGGTGTGTTGGAATATTGAAATCCTTCGGCAGAAACGCCGTCGATGCCAATTAAAATAAGCCGTTTTGCAGCAGAGGGTTGAGCCGAAAGAGTTATACTAAATATAAATAAGATGACTAGAATAAGTGAGCTGGAGATTTTCATTTCTTGCTTTCTTTTATTTGTAAAGGTAGAAGTTTTTTATGAGTTATATTATAAACGAGGAAGCTGATTCCAAAAGTCTAAACCCTAAACGATGTCTAAAATATGGTGAAACTGAGAATTGCTTTTAAAATTACCGAAAATCTGCATTTTCCAGCAAACACAATTCCAGATCTGATCTGCATGTGATGCTATTTTACAACTATCTCATCGAGGAATAGCCACGAAAGATTGCCTGCCGAGGAATGCCACGAAGGCATTTTTTTAGTTGCGGTAACATCAAAGCGGATGTAACGTTTGTTGTTGAAATCTCCTGTAAACAAAAAGTTCCGTATTGCATCTTCTTTTTTCTGATCTCCTGCAACTTCAGTTGTGCCGGCACTATCCCAGGTAATTCCATCGGCGGAAACCACACAGGTAACTCGTGAAGGATGGAGTATCCAGGAATCAGGGGCCCACAACGAACTGATATTGATAGAATGAAATGTTTTGTTTGCTCCCAAATCGAGTGTAATTTGTGGATCAGCATTTTCCCAACCCAGCCAATTAACTTTAAAATTATTAGAACCACAAACGCCATTGGTTATAGCCGATATATTCCCATCGCTGTATTTTGAATCTGGTCCGGGGTTGGCGGTTGCTTTTTTTCGAAATGCAATATCATCGCCGATCTGAACATCAATAGAATGGAGCGTTGCATTGTAGTAGGTTTCTGCCGGAAGGTTCGCTTCATTCAGGTATTTAACCCCATTTTTAGTACATGTCGAATTAAAATCTTCAAGTGTAGCCTTCATTTCTGGTTTCAAAATGAATTTCCCGCTCTTTTCGCTGTACCAGCCACGTGGTCCGAACATATCATTTTTAGCAATCTCCATTATAGCAAATTCCAACGGCAGCCTGCTTACTTTAACTCTCTGAAATATTTCCGGTTTGCTTACAACAACAGCTTCGGCTTTATCAAATAAAGTGTTGTAAAAAGCAATATTGTCGGCTGAAAGAAAGGATTTATCATGATACACTGGCTCGCCAAAAATGTCGAGACGTTCGCCCGATTTTACCAGTTCCGATTCCATGCGGTCGGTATACTTACGAATATAGGGTGCTGCTTCAGCATAATATCCGTTAAGGAAATCAGTCTTCACTGAATCGATATTCACATCCGGATTCCAAAGTAGCCGGGCAAGCAAATAGGATTTCAGTTCAGCCATTTCATTACCTTTCGCGGTATTGGTTTGCTGAAAATGTTGTTTGGCTCCATTGCGGGTCAGAAACTGAATATTAGGTTGCAACACATGCAGATTCGGGAATGGAGAAACCAGGTTTGTAAAATTTACAGTGTAATCCCATATGTACAGATCGTGGGTTATCTTTCCCCAATCGGTAATATCTTTTACGAATGATTGACTTGCAGGGTCGGTTTCAATGCTTTTACTCCGGTTCAGTTCAATAGTACATAGCACAATCTGTACATTAGCGGCAGGTTTGGTGATTTTTGGTGCTGAGCGCGAAAACTGGTACGCAAGTGTCGAAATGGTTTTGTCGGGAAACCTTGCTGCGACCTGGTTTATAAAGCGAATCAGCGGACCCGATGGAGAGCCTTCCTCATCAATAATGGCCCGGCATTTATCACACTGGCAATAGGAAAGGTTATCATTCTGACTTACTGACCATATTTTTTTGTCGGGTTGCTTAGTCATGTCTGCAGCCAGTTTATCGTTGACCAATTTTACAACATCCGGATTCGACATACAAAGCTGATCGGGGATACGCTTGCCATTCATAAAGGCAAAATATTCAGGATGCGAACTGAAATACGTATCTGGCGGAAGAATATTGCCTAAGGTGTGAACAAAGTATCCAATGGCGTAAACTTCTTCAATATTGTCAAGGCGCATCCAATCCTTATAAGCATCTTTTTGCGAGAATTGCCCGTAAACAATCCTAAGTGTATTGACCGGTTTATCCGAATAGTTTAAAGGCTTTAGAAAAATAGTCTTATTCTGAGGAACAAATTCCGCATCGGGCGCATAAAAGCGACACCCAAATTTTTTTTCGAGCAAATCAACAACCCCGTAATAAATTCCTTTATGGCTTCCGCCAACAATACTCAACTTTTGATTTTTCGTTGTAATACGAAACTCATCAGGATCCATTTTTTCATTACTTCCAGGAAATCTATTGGTTAAGCCGATCGAAATTTCTGTTTTGATAGGTTTAGCTTTATCACTAACAATAAGTAGCTTACAACCCGATACTTTTACAATATAGTTTTGCAGAAGTTCAGCCGCCTGGTTTTCAATCAGGGTGCCGTTTTCAGGTACTACGATCACGTACGAAGAGTGACTGTTTTTTGTAATTTTCAATGGTTTAGCTGCAAAAACACTGTTTGTAAGAGATAAAACAGCGATGAATATTGCCAGGAAATAGTGGGTTTTCATGATCTGAATGATTACATTTTTTTACAGGAACAAACCAGGCAGAAATTCAATGATTTCTGTAATATAATTTTGCGCCCTGATACCTCAAAGTTAAGAGATAAAATCAGCTAAAATATTCATTGGAAACAAACTTAATTTACATAGGAAATCTGAGCAGGTTTTCTTTATTCAACCACCAACTCATCGCAAAATATCCAGCAAGGCTTACCTTTAAATTCGTGCCATTCGGGAAGTACTTTCGGGCTGTTACCAGATACTTTTATAAACCTGGCTTCTGTTTCCCTAAAGTTGATTACTGCTGGTTTAATCTCTTTTTGTGAAGGTGAAGAAGCGTCAAATTTGATGGGCTCCAGGTTTTTCCAGGTCTTGCCATCCAGGGAAGTTGAAAATACAACTTCTGTTGGATACAGCACCCAATCGGAAGGACACTTTACAAAATTAAGTTTCAATGAACTGATTTTCGAAGGCTGAAGTAAGTCCACTGTAAATTCAATATCTGTACCTTCATACCCCTGCCATCCTGATTTATAGGAGTTTGTTCCCATTAATCCATCGGTCATAGCCTGGTCGCCGGTACCGGGATATTTAAATGAGTAAGGTTTGATGATGGTAACGGGTTTTCCCGATGCTTTATTTACGTTTATATCACGTTGGCTGACACTTCCTGCAATTTTGCCTTTGCTGAATAATGCAGCTTTCACCAGCGTTGACGCAGTTAGATCAAAAGGTTCAGTATAAAGTGCGGAATTAATTGAAGGATCGCTTCCGTCGGTGGTATAGCGGATTTCCATTTTATACGTTTCGCTTGAAAGAACCACCAGGTTAAGGTTTTTATCCCGCTGAGTGCTGATATCAACAACAAATGAGCCTTTGCTATACTTTACACCCATATAATCCAGCCTTGGAAACTGCTGGTCCAACCTGGAAATAAAATCGTCCCAGTTGCGCCTGCTTTGTTGCGACCAGGCAATTTCCGCGATGGCTATTGCCCGTGGGAAAGCCATATATTCTACATCAGCGGGTGTTTTGAGGAATTCGGTCCATACGTTGCCCTGTACACCAATAATATGTTGTTCCTGTTCCGGTGTTAGCACCGGGGGAATAGGGTTGTAAGAGTAAACTGTTTTGAGGGTGAGATATCCGCCAATTGCTGCGGGTTCAGTTTCCGGATCACCCTGGTAATAATCGAGATAGCAGTAGTCGACGGGAGTCATAATAGCATCGTGTCCTTCATTGGCTGCATCAATAGCAGCTTGTATTCCCCGCCAGGCCATAACAGTTGCTTCCGGAGCCAGACCTCCCTCCAGTATTTCGTCCCAGCCAATTAATCGTCGGTTTTTTGAAATAAGGAACTTTTCAATTCGTTTGATAAAATAACTCTGAAGTTCTGCTTCGTTTTTCAACCCTTCGTTTTTTATCCGTGCCTGGCATTTCGGGCAGGTCTCCCACCTGACTTTCGGCGCTTCGTCTCCACCTATATGAATATAGGTTGAAGGGAAAATATCCATGATCTCGGTCAATACGTCCTGCATAAAAGTAAAAACAGAGTCGTTCCCGGCACATAGTATATCATCGGCTACACCCCAGATAGTGCGTACTTCAAAAGGTCCGCCAGCGCATGAAAGCCGTGGATAAGCAGTTAAGACAGCAATGGAGTGCCCTGGCATTTCAATCTCTGGAATTACAGTAATAAATTTAGAAGCAGCATATTCAACTATTTCGCGAGCCTGATCCTGGGTATAAAATCCTTCGTAAGGAACGCTGTCAGATTGTAAAGTCTTTCCTATCTGGCTTCCTTTTCTGATTGAACCCACTTCCGTAAGCTTAGGATATTTTTTGATTTCAATCCTCCATCCCTGATCATCAGTTAAATGCCAGTGGAACATATTCATCTTGTACATAGCCATGAGGTCGATGTACTTTTTGATAAATTCAACCGGAAACATATGCCTGCCAACATCCAGGTGCATACCGCGGTACGAAAACCGGGGTTTATCCTTTATACTCACTACCGGTAACGAATATGATTTTACCCCGGAACTATGTTTCTCAATATCGGCAGGCAAAAGCTGAAGCAAAGTCTGAAGCCCGTAGAAGAATCCGTTAGCTGTTGTAGCCCTTAAGGTAACATTCGTTTCCGAAATATCAATTGTATAACCTTCTTTACCTAATGTAACATCAGCGCCAAGGGTGCTAAATACGATTGAATTATTGGTTGGAAAAGCTGCATTATACGACTTTGTTTCGAGTTTCAAACCTGATGAAAAACTGATTTTTTCGCTCAGTAAATCAGCCATTTCCTGCGTACCGTTGGTTTCATCAACCAGGATGCGTGTTCCATTTTGAATGGTAAATATACCCTTGCCTTCAGTAACCTGCATCGGGACTGGAATAATGTGTACTGAACCGGCAGTAAGGCTATTAAGAGATGTTATCACTATTAAAGTGACCAGGAAAAGCTTAGTTTGTAGATTCATTGATGAACGTATGATTTTTTACAAAGTTAAACTATAGATGCCTGAAAAATGAAAATTTAACAAAACGAAGATGCAAATTTCAAGAAGCAGTAACTGGTGACTGCTAACTAGTAACTAGTCACCAATGACCAAAATCATAATTATCTGCAAGTCGAAAATTATTCCTAAATCGATTGCATTACAATCTCATGCATTCTATCTGCATTACGTTCCATAGCTTCAATAAGACGGAACTGAACTTTTGTCCGAACAAGATTATGGTCAGGATAGGAAGTCCGGAAATAGGTGTCTCCGTCAATAAAATCGGTGAGAAACCTGAGCCCGATTATAAACGTCATAAACCTGGCTGAAAATGCAAGATTGTTAATCTCAACTTCGTTAAGCGTAGACCGGGTGTTTTTCAGAAACCCCCGTGTGTAAGCTTCATAAATCGGCAGGTTGATATCCACTTTGGTAAGGTCCTTTTCATCTTCATTGGCCATATTTGCTCCAGTGCGTATAGAATCGCCAAAATCGAATAAAATACTGCCAGGCATCACGGTATCCAGATCCACTATACACATTGCATGATCGGAACTATCGAACAAAATGTTATTGAACTTGGTGTCGTTGTGCGTAATTCGCAGGGGGAGTTTGCCTGCTTTGATAAGATCCGGAATGGTAAGCATTTGCTCCGTCCTGGTTTTTACAAATTCAATTTCACTGGCAACATCTTTAACCCGGTTCGCCTTATCTTGTGCAATCGATTTATTGAATTTATCCAGACGTTTCTCCAGGTTGTGGAAATCCGGAATTGTATCCGTAAGTCTGTTTGCAGACAGGTCGGCAAGCAGCGACATGAAAAGGCCGAAAGCTTTTCCGCCTTCGTAGGCTATTTCTGTGTTTTCAACTACATTGTAGCCGTGGGCATTGCTGATAAAGGTATAAAGCCGCCAGTACTGACCATCAGGATCGCGGTAGAAATTCTTCCCGTCAGTACTTCGTATAACTTCCAGAACTTTAAATGCAAGCTCTTTATTTTCGACAAGTTTTGATGCCAGGTGACCTGTAACGGCGCAGATGTTATCCATCAGGCCTTCCACATTCATAAAAATGTTATTGTTGATCCATTGCAGGAAATATCCCGGATGGTCCGCCGACTTTGTGCTGATAAAATAGGATTCATTTATATGTCCTGTTATGTTTTTTTCAAACGCCAGGCATTCTTCACTTATGTTAAAATGAGATACTATTTCTTTGATGTTCCGTTCCATGTGTATTACTTCCAGAGTTTTGCAGGGTAAATACCAGCTTTAATGAGTTGAGCAAGTTTTTCGATCACAAGAGGTTTGTCCTCTTTGTAAGTGACCCCGAACCATTTGGCATCGCTGCGAAGTACTTTTACGCTTGCTTCTGCGCTGTTAATCAGGATGTCAATGGCATAAGGGATATAGAATTCAGCTTTAAGCGAATCGATATTTGCTTTTACAAAATCGCTGAAAATAGCCTCTGTTTGTTTGAAATATTCAGGAGTAAAACCCCAGAAATTCATGGAAACCAGTGTTTCAGGGTTCAGGAAAACAGGTTTGCCTTCAGCTTCCTGGTATGCAATTTTGCCTTCAGCATATTGAATATTTGTGCGTTCGGTTACTGAAACCAAAAGTTCATGTTCATCTTCCTGGCATACCCCGCGTGAAACTGAACCATAATCCGACATAGTGTTTCCAACCTGGTAACCAACTAGCGAATATTGAGTTTGCGTATCAGCAGTTAATGAATTCAGGTAATCAGCCATGGTTTGGAATGCTCCGGCACCATAAAAGTCGTCACCGTTAATTACTGCGAAAGGTTCATGGATAACATCTTTGGCCATAAGCACAGCATGGGCGGTCCCCCAGGGTTTGGTTCGTTCGGGGGAAACTGCCAGGCCTTCAGGAATTCTATCAATTTCTTGAAAAACATACTCAACCGGGATATGTGGCTGCAATTTGGCAATAAATAAATCCTTGAAATCCTGTTCAAAGCTTTTACGGATGATGAAAACTACTTTCCCGAACCCAGCCCTGATGGCATCGTAAATGGAGTAGTCGATAATTGTTTCACCCGATGGTCCTACCGGGTCAATTTGTTTCAGACTTCCGTAACGGCTACCCATGCCGGCTGCCAGAACTAATAATGTTGGTTTCATAGTATTTTAGAATTTTTTATTTAGATTTTACTTTATGTCCAATGGTTGCATAATAGATTATGAAAAGGTAAATAGGAACCATAATCCATAATGATTGCTGGAATCCAATAGATTGGCCAAGTTTTGCGTAAGTTGGAGGAATAAGCGCACCGCCTGCAATACCCATAATAAGAAGGGCAGAACCTATTTTGGTGAACTTACCCAGATTATTGAGAGCCAGGGGCCAGATTGCAGGCCACATCAGTGCGTTAGCCCAGCCAAGCAAGGTAACAAAGAAGACTGCGTTCGGTAACAAAGGAATATTGAACCCTGGCAGATTATTCAGCCAGCCGAACATAGTTGTAAAAAGGTTAGTATCCGTAACAGATGAATTTGCAGCACCCAATGCAAATAATGCTCCCAAAATAGCTGAAACTACCAGGGCTTTCGATTGGCTTATAACTTTTGGAATCAGAATTATACCAAGAATATATCCAAATACCATGAATGCCATTGTAAATGCAGTAAGTTTCGGAGCGTAGGCCAAATGCAGTGATCTACCGAACTGTGTAAGGCTGTCGCCTGCCATAACTTCAACACCAACATAAACAAACAAGGTGATGATACCGAGCAGCAGATGGCGAATTTTCAGTGCATCGGGTATTTGTTTTACAAAACCTTTCAGTGTTTCATGATCATCGGCTTCGATATCAATTTCATTCGGTAAGGACGAAAACTTCACCAATACCGCAAATACAGCCAGTAATAAAGCCATGGCGGTGTAAGGGCCAACAATTCTCGAAGCTAATTCGTTAAGCAATGACTCTTTCTGATCGAAAGTAAGCAAGGCCAGGCTGCTTTCGCTGAATTTTTCCATCCCGTGAAGAATGAGAGCTGTAAGAACCAGCGGACTGAAAACGCCAGCCATCTTATTACAAATTCCCATGATAGCCATACGTTTGGCTGCGCTCTCGCGTGGCCCGATAATAGTTATAAACGGATTTGTTGCGGTTTGAAGCAGCGCTAAACCTGTTCCTAATACAAATAAGCCTGCAAGGAAAACACCAAACTGACGCGTATATGCGGCTGGAATAAAGATCAAAGCTCCTAAAGCCATAATCAGTAAGCCTACAAAAACCCCGTTTTTATACCCGATTTTTTTTAATACGAATGACGACGGCAAAGCCATAACAAAATAGGCAATATAGAAAGCAAGTGTAACAAGACTAGCCTGGAAAGGAGTCAACTCACACGCTGTTTGCAGAAAAGGCATGAGTGAACCATTCAGCCACGTTACAAAACCGAAAATGAAAAACAGCGCTCCGATTATGGATAGCGACATGATGTAATTTTTACGGTCTACTGCCGTTGGGGTTGTGTTCATAGACTTTTAGATTATTTGTAAGTAATTGTTTGGATTTCGATTGTTTTCTGGTAAATATGATTTTTTGTAGATTGGGTATTCAATAAATTGTAAATCATCCTCTATCTCTCTTCACTTTTCCTTTTTAACTTTTCACTATTCAACTTCGTACCTCACAAACACTTCAATAGCCTCATATTCTGCCATTCCAAGCTTATCGTAAAGGCGGGCTGTGTTTTTATTCCGTTCTTCGGCGCGCTGCCAGAATTCGCGTTTGTCGGCGCCCATAAACATGGCTCCATCTTTTTGCGACTGGTGCCTGAAAATGGCATTTCGTTTTATCACAACTTCTTCGGGGCTAAGGGGAACGGCCATATCAACCATTTCAATATCCCATTCCTGCCATGCTCCGCGGTAAAGCCATACGCGGCAATCCTTCATCCAGTCCTCATTTTTCATACGTTCGAGTGCCTCGATAATAATATCAATGCAAACGCGGTGAGTTCCATGAGGATCGCTCAGATCGCCGGCAGCATAAATCTGGTGAGGCATCAACGAACGAAGAAAAATCATAACTATTTGTATATCAGCTTCACCGGCTGGTGCTTTTTTTACTGTACCGGTTTCATAGAAAGGAAGATTCAGGAAATGCACATTTTCCTCCTGTAGCCCTATATACCGGCAAGATGCCGTTGCTTCACCGCGCCTTATCGCAGCCTTTACGGCTAAAAGTTCCGAAGGTTCTACGCTGTCTTTTTTCTTGTTCTTGTAAAAATCTGATGTAGTTTCATACAATGTTTCAGCCTTTGGTTCAATAATATTATAAATTTTTTCGTAGTTACGAACAAAATCCATGTACCGGATGGCATCATCGTCACTAACAGCAATACTTCCCGATGTCTGGTAAGCAACATGTACATCATGTCCGTGTTCGACAAGGCGGGCAAAAGTTCCACCCATCGAAATTACATCATCATCAGGATGCGGGCTGAAGAGTGCTACACGTTTTGGAAATGGCAATGCGCGCTCAGGCCTTGTGGCATCGTCAACATTTGGTTTACCTCCGGGCCAGCCGGTAATAGTATGCTGCAAATCGTTAAAAACCCTGATGTTTATCTTGCTGAATACCTGGCTTGTAATAAGGTCCGACAACCCAAAATCATTGTAATCGCGTTCAGTAAGTTTCAGCAACGGTTTTCCGGTCTGAGTACAAAGCCAAAGAACAGCTTTACGAACCATACGGTCGTTCCATTCGCACTGACCAACGCGCCATGGAGCTTTAAAGCGTGTAAGTTCAACAGCAGCCGGAGGATCAACAATAAAGGTAGTATTGTGATGATTCTGCAGGAAACTCGATGGTATAACATCCGTAACAGGACCTTCAACTGCCATGCCCACAACTTCGGCTTTACCTTCGCCCCATGCCATCAGGAAAATCTCTTTGGCAGCTAAAATTGTTCCGACACCCATCGTGATTGCAAAATGAGGAACATGTTCTTCACCATTGAACGAATCAGCCGCATCATTGCGTGTCAGCCTGTCGAGTGTAACAAGTCGGGTTTTTGAATTGGATGTTGAACCCGGTTCATTAAATCCGATATGGCCGGTTCTTCCGATGCCAAGCAATTGAATATCAATTCCTCCAGCTTCAGCAATTTTTCTTTCGTAATCTCGGCAAAATGCAGCTACATCATCCTGATCCACACTTCCGGAAGGGATATGAATATTTTCCGCTTTTATATCGATATGTTTAAAAAGTCTGTCCCACATAAAGTGGTTATAACTTTGCTGATGGTCATGCTCCAAAGGATAATATTCATCCAGATTGAAGGTGATAACATTGGCAAAACTAACTCCTTCTTTTTTGTGATAGCGTATCAGTTCATTGTAAACCATTAACGGAGTTGACCCGGTAGCTAGACCAAGAACCAGGTTTTCACCTGTTTTATATCGTTCGTGTACCAGTTCAACAATCCTGGCAGCTAACTCGGCAGATCCTGCAGCAGCCGATGGAACAACTTTTACTGCTATTTTTTCGAAACGGGTAACAAATGCATCATCGTTCCACATTGAACTATTGGGTTTCGACGAATATCCTTTTATATCAGCTAATTTCATTTTCCGATTCAGTTAGTATTTTACAACAATTTTATTTTCCCAAAGTTTTGTGGGATTCTCTTTATTCAAAAGGTAGGGTCTTATCCTGTATGACCAGCTGTAATCTTTTGCCGGAATAAGATACTTTTCCATGGGCCACGATCCCCAGCTATCGTCACCTCCAATTCCGCATTGCAGATAATCCAGGTTAAGGTCAGTAAACGACTGTTTAGTAAGCAGGTTGCCATGTTTTCCTTTCTGCTCAAAACCCTTTAAATCATCGTATGTATAAGGAAGTGCGCTGAAACCCAGGTTTGGCAATCCTTCAAAATAAAGGCCTACCGATTTCCCATCGTTAATTGATATCCATTTCACATCGGTACGATACCCATTTTCCTGTGGTCGGACATAAGGAGTATACATTTCGCTGGTAGTGCTGTGGTATTTCCCGACAAAGGCAGCGGTTTTCCGGTCAACGTAATTTTCGAAAGGACCGCGGCCAAGCCAATCCACCTGGTTAAGCGAACCTTTCAATCTCATGTTAACTCCCAGACGTGGAATCCATGGTAAATCTTTTCCAGCTTGAAGGCTGTTTTCAACCAGAATATCCCCTTTGCCGGTAACAGTATAAATGGAGGTTAACACACTGCCTGCATCTGGCAGGCTGAAAATGACAGTTACTTTAACTGCCTTTTCGTCTGATTTGTTGAGAACAATTGATTTAACAATTCTGTTTTCGCTGGCATCAAACCAGGGTTTGCATTTTACAAACATCTTGCTGCCAACATCATTATCCAGTGGTGCGCGCCTGAAATTAGGAAGCGGTCCCTGTTCTATCAACTGCTGGTTTTCAAATGCAAAGGAAGAAATTGTACCGGTTAATTTATCAAACTGTATGGCAAACGATTTGCCTTTTATAGTAATATTCTTGTCAGTTTCAGATGAAGTGAGCGCAGGCAAAGTTGATGAGTTTATCAAGGCAGGCGCAATTGAATATAGCAGTTCAAACTGTTCGGATGCAAGTACATAGCCTTTTCCAAGCAGAGGCTTATCATCGGTTGTAACAAGATAAAGATTAATGTAATATATCCTGCCGGGTTTTGATGTTGGAGATTTCCAGGCTACACTGTACTCATGCGAAGTTCCCGGAACCATATTTTCAGTCGTAAAAGTACCTTTGGCGATATTTATTCCATTTTCGGTTATTTCCCAATTCAGAACTGTATTTTTCAAATCAATGAATGCATACCTGTTTGTCACGCGGAAACTTAGTTTCTTCAGATCGATAGCATTAAATTTAACATACTGATACACCTTTTTAACTTCCGATAGTCCAGGGTGAGGCACACGGTCAGGAAAAACCAGCCCGTTGGTACAAAAGTTTCCGTCGCTTGGAACATCTTTAGGACCGAAATCTCCGCCAAATGCCCAGTATTTTCGTCCTATGGAATCAAATTTCTGTAATCCCTGGTCAACCCAATCCCAGATAAATCCGCCCTGAAGCTGCTCGTTGTTATCAATTGCATCCCAATAATCGATTAAATTACCAGTGCTGTTACCCATGGCATGCGCATATTCACATTCTATTAAAGGTCTGTCTTGCTTTTTTGATGCATAATTAAGTATATCTTTAACTTTTGCGTACATCGGGCAGTAAATATCTGTATTCCATTCAAGCCCGGCACGTTCGTATTGAACCGGCCTGCTCAGGTCACGCGTTTTGATCCAGGTATAAGTTGCCTGGAAATTGCAACCATTTCCCGCTTCGTTACCCAGGGACCAGATAATGACGGAAGGATGATTTTTATCCCGCTCCAGCATTCGTCTGGTACGATCGATATGTGCATTTTTCCATACCGGGTTGTTGCCCAGAGTACGATCGGGATCGTATCCCATGCCATGCGATTCAATATTGGCTTCATCAATTACGTATAAGCCGTATTCGTCACACAGTTCATACCAGTATGGATCGTTTGGATAATGGCAGGTGCGCACGGCATTTATGTTATTCTGTTTCATGAGCTTAACATCGAGCAACATCATCTCTCGCGAAATTACATGGCCTTTTACCGGATCAAATTCATGGCGGTTTACGCCTTTCAGTTTAACAGCAACTCCATTTATTAGCAGGAGTCCGTTCTTTATTTCGCTGGTGCGGAAACCGATATGATTGCTTAAACTCTCTATACATTTCCCATTCTGGTCGAGTAAATTAAGTGTAAGAATATATAAATCAGGTATTTCGGCAGTCCATTTTTTTATGTCCGAAATTGCTTTTTCATAATGCAGGCTATCTTTTCCAGCAGCCTGGTCAAGCGAAACAGTTTCTGTAGATACCGGTTTTATTGTATTATTCTTATCATACAGGTTAATCTGCAGTTTGTACTTTTTTGAATCTTCCGCAGTTAATTTATTGAAAAGAACATCAATTTCCAGGTTTCCCTTGGTATAATTATCTTTCAGATTCCCTTTGGCAAAGAAATCACGGACGAACGTCTGTGGCCTGGCGTAAACAAACACGTCGCGGTTAATGCCGCTCATCCGCCACATATCCTGGCATTCGAGGTAAGAACCATCGTTCCAGCGGAAAACCTGCAATGCCACTGTGTTACTGCCTTCTTTAATATAAGGTGTAAGGTCGAATTCAGCAGGTGTTTTCGAATCTTTGCTGAAACCTATATATTTGCCGTTGAGCCAGATATAGAAGAATGACTTAACTGCACCAAAATGAATAAAGACGTTTTTTCCTTTGAAAGTTTCAGGGAAATTAATCTCTGTGAGGTATGTTCCTACTGGATTATAAACTGAAGGAATATGCGGTGGAAACGGATTTTTAGGGGAATACTCATAATCAGAATTAGTATAAATAGGGTAGGAGTAACCTTGTACTTCCCATGTTGACGGTACATCGATCAGTGCCCAGGATGAAGCATTAAAACCCGCCTGGAAAAAACCTGAAGGCACTTGTGTGTAATTATCAGAAAGTTTAAACTTCCATTTGCCATTGAGAGACAAAAAGGCAGAGGATTCTTCGGGCTTGTTTTTTATTGCTTTAGCCTCTGTATCAAAAGGAACATATGTTACATGAGGTTTCGTCGTATTGAAAGAAGTTAGTTCCGGATTCTCCCAATCAGGAACAGAAATGTGCTGCGCTTTTAATGCATTTGACAGGTTGAAACTCAACAACACAACTAGGAATGAAAAAGTGATCCCGTTTTTTTTCATCTTTATCTGCTTGATTTAATTGTAATTAGTGATATGTTTCGATTCGGATGGATTTTGAAATTTTGAAATGCGTAAACTTTGGTATAGATAATAAGGTATACCAATGCCGATGTTCAACTTTTGCTGATTACCCTTTCTGAAAAACTTTATTCATAACCATTGCCACGGTACCCATTAAACCGGCATTCTGGCCCAGTCCCGAAGTAATTATCTGAGCATCGCGACGGATTTTTGCGATAGTAAATTTGTTGAGGTTTTGCTGAATAGGGTCAACAATATAGTTTTCGGCCCGGGTAAGTTCGCCACCGATTATGATGAGTTCAGGATTGAAAAGGTGGATAAGAACTGCAATTCCTCTGCCAAGGTGTTCACCAATGCTGGCTAGTAAACCGATCGCGAATTGATCGCCATGCTGGGCCGCCTGCAATACCGTTTCGATTGTAATTTTATTGAATTCGCCACCAACCATGGTCCTGATAACTGTTGTGGCTCCATCACTAATCTCTTTGCGGGCTCTTTTAATCATGGTTGTTCCGGAAGCCAGGGTTTCGAGGCAGCCGATTTTACCACAATAACAAAGCTGTCCGTCGGGATCAACCTGGATATGACCAAACTCTCCCGAAAAACCTGAATTCCCTTTATAAAGCTTACCGTTGAGTATCATTCCAAGTCCTATTCCGGATCCTATATTCAGGCATAATACATTTTCTTTTCCCTGGGCCAGGCCAAATGCCTGTTCGCCAAGTGCCATTACCTTTGTGTCATTTTCAACAAAAACAGGGTAATCGAAAATATTCTCGAATTGTATGGTTGCAGGTTTTTCATCCTGAAGGTAACTGTAACTTATTCCGGTATGTAGATCGATAAGGCCCGGAAGTGCAATTCCTATGCCCATAAGTTTGGTTTTATCAATTCCCGATTCAATAATAAAATCATGAACTGAATCTTTAAGGCTTTTCATGAAATCCTTCGATACTGCCAGCCCTTCATCTATTACTTTAATAGGTACAACAGGCTGATTAGCGAAATTAAACAGGCCAAGCCTGATATGATTTCTACTGATATCAACTCCTAAAACAAATCGTGAGGGAGGATTCAATCCGTATAAATTCGGCCTGCGTCCGCCACTTGAAGTTCCTATTCCTTCTTCCAGCAGGAAGCTACTCTCGATTAACTCGTCAATTGCCCTTGTAATGGTAGGCGTACTCATATGTATAATCTTGCTCAACTCAGGTATGGATTTACATCCATTGTGATATAATTCTTTTAATATCAATAACTTGAGACTGTTTTTCTTCGAGCTGTTAGTTCTGGGATCCCCTGCGGTATTACCAAAGAGCATGCTTCTCTTCATAATAGGTAGCTTAGTAGTTATTCTGTATTCAGTTTAATATGTTCCAAATCCGACTTAAAGTAAGTAAGAGCGTGTAAATTTACGATAATCATTAAGAATACCAATAAACATAGCGAAAAAAATTATTAAGATTACCGAGAATTCAATTTAATTTTTAGTCGGATTAGAAATGTATAGTTAAATATATGATATACAGGTTTATAAAAACTCGTTTCTGTGGATCATCTTCAGTTCATGTACAAAAAGTATACGGATTATACTATCCCAAAGTGTGATATCATAGGGTTAAAGCTGCAATTTTCGAAAAAATAATTTCATTTATACCTAAACATAAGATTTAA
>CAIWMA010000269.1 GCA_903913645.1 uncultured Bacteroidales bacterium
GAACCTGTTGCAATCCAGATAATGCCTTTACTGTCTTTAAACATGGTATTCTGCCCGGCATTCACATCTTTTACAGGATAGCCGGTTATTGTGTTAAATGTCTTGCCAACCTTCCATTCCTTTTGATTATCAATTACATTTTCAGCTATTAATTCGCATATTCCAAGGTTGGTACCAACATACAATTTGTTTTGATTCTCCTGCACTACCTGTGTTACATAATTGTCTGGTAACCCGTCGTTAGTTGTAAAATTTTCGAATAATTGCCCTCTAGAAATTCCCTTTACTTCTGTGTCACTTTTGGACTCGTTTAAGATATTGCTTCTTAGAAGGCTCAATCCTTCCTCGGTGCCAATCCAGAGGTTCTCGCTTTCATCAATGCTTATACAGTTGATAATATTACTCGCCAATCCCTGTTCAGTAGTATAATTCACGAACGATTTTCCATCGTATTTGCTTATTCCTGCATTTGTGCCAAACCACAGGTTGCCTGATTTATCTTCTGCAATGCACAGTACTGTATTATCAGCTAGCCCCTGGGCGGTATTGAAATTCACAAACGATTTCCCATTGAACCTGCTTATGCCGCCACCGTTTGTTCCTATCCAGAGGCTTCCATGATTATCCTCGAGAAGACTAATAATATCATTGGCAGCCAAACCTTGCGTTTTGGTATAATTTGTAAAAGATTTCCCGTCATATTTACTAAGTCCTCCGCCTAAAGTTCCGAACCAAATGTTATCTGCTTTGTCTTCTGTGATGCAATAGCAAAGGTTATTGGCTAACCCTTGGGCGGTTGTGAAATTAGTAAACGAATTACCATCATATTTACTTATCCCGCCTCCATTGGTACCAAACCAGATATTCCCAGATTTATCCTCAGTAATGCTTCTCACTACATTATTTGCCAGCCCACGCGCGGTTGTGAAATTCACAAATGATTTACCATTGTATTTGCTTATGCCGGCTCCATAAGTGCCGAACCAGATATTTCCGGTTTTATCTTCTGTAATGCCGGCAACAACATTTCCTGCCAGTCCCTGAACTGTATTGAAATTTACAAATGTTTTTCCGTTGTATTTACTTACACCATGTCCATATGTCTCAAACCAGAGGTTTCCTGATGCATCTTCCATGATATTTACGACCTTATTCCCGGCAAGCCCTTGTGAGGTGGTAAAATTCACAAATGATTTTCCATCAAATTTACAAACTCCGGCATCCCGGGTGCCAAACCAGAAGTTACCGATCTTGTCCTGCACCATGCACAGCACAGCATTGGCTGAAAGCCCCTGGGCTGTAGTATAATTAACAAATGATTTTCCGTTGTATTTACTAACTCCTTCGGTTGTTCCGACCCATAGATTTCCGGTTTTATCTTCGAGTATGCTCCAAACATTATTATTAATCAATCCCTGGGCAGTAGTAAGAGTAATAAATGATCTACCATTAAATTTGCTTAGTCCATCGGCCGTACCAAACCAGAAATTCCCCTTTTCATCCTCTAGAATTGATGAAACAGAATTATTAGCAAGGCCCTGTGCGGAAGAATAAGTTACAAACGAATTGCCATTGAATTTGCTGACGCCGCCGCCTGAAGTGCCGAACCATATATTTCCGGCTTTGTCTTCATAAATAGCATTAACAGTGTTGAATGCCAACCCCTGCACGGTGGTATAATTTGAAAAATATTTACCATTATATTTGCTTATCCCACCGCCTGCTGTTCCGAACCAGAGATTTCCATTTTTATCTTCAATGCTGCAGAGAATTGCGTCAAGGGCCAGTCCGTCTTCAGTATCGTATGTGGTAAAAAAGGCTGTACCCTGTGCTTCGGGGGCAACAGGCAGATTGTTTAGCGGATCGATGACCGAATGCTTTACTGGCGGAAACAAATATATTATTTCTGATCCACCTGTATTTTCCACTGTATAGTGGTTGCCTGCTTTTTCAGGTATGGTAACCTGCATTGGCCGGGGAGTTTCGGACAGAAAGATTTTCCGCGGGCGTAAGCTGTCAGGAAGATTAGCCATAACAGTTTTGTGCATGGGAGAATGACTAAACTTATTGTTTGAAAAAGAAGCCTGCTTTCTGTCAGCTTTTGTGCATGACAAAATCATTACGTGAACACTGATAAACATCAGAATCGGTTTATACAGGACTTTAGCAATATTTTTTTTCATACAGAATTACAGTAAATCAATTACAAGGGATTTGTATAATAAAGGAAGCGCCCTCGCCCTCTTTGGTGGAAACTTTCAATTCCCCCTCCATGTGCTTTTACAATATCATACTCCAGGCTCAATCCTAATCCTGTTCCCTCACCGGTTGGTTTAGTGGTGAAGAAAGGTTGAAAGATTTTATCAACCACCTTTTGAGGAATTCCATTACCATTGTCAGTAACTAACAGCTCAACATTATTATTTGTTTTTCTGGTAATTACAGAAACGGTTGGTTCATAAGTGGATCCAATTAGAATCTTCTTTTCATTAACAGCATAAAATGCATTGGTGATCAGATTAAGTATTACCCGGCCAATATCCTGGGGTATGATATCAAACTTTCCGATGCTTTCATCAAAATCAGTTTTCAGAGTTGCATTGAACGATTTGTCTTTTGCTCGTAGCCCGTGATATGCAAGGCGCAGGTATCTATCTGCCAGAGCATTGATATCAGTAGGTTCTTTCACGCCATTGCTGCTGCGGCTATGCTGTAACATTCCTTTTACAATGGCATCGGCACGTTTGCCGTGGTGGTTTATTTTTTCCTCATTGGCTTTAATATCGTCAGCAATCTCAGTTGCCAACTGATTATTGCCAATTGCCAGTTCAGCCTTTAGTTCTTCAATCAATTCTGAGTTTACTTCCGAAAAATTATTGACGAAGTTTAAAGGATTCTGAATTTCATGGGCTATGCCGGCCGTGAGCTCGCCAAGGGAAGCCATTTTTTCGGTTTGGATAAACTGGGATTGAGTGGATTTCAACGTTTCTAATGATTCATTCAACTGCTGGGTTCTTTCAAAAACCTGCCTTTCTAATTCTTTATTCTTGCTGACAGTACTTTCATTTGACATATAATCGCCATCGAGAAAGCGGTAGTAAGGAGATGACCCATGGACATGAATTATCTTCCACTGATTATATTCAAATTTCAGGATGGTGGTTGTTCTCACCAGTTCTTTATGCAGGATTTCATTTATTTCCTGAACCCACTCAATTTCTGATTCCACCCATGATACATTGCTAAGAACTGTTAATTGTATCCACAAAAACTTTGTCTGAAATGGGTTCGGGGATTGTTCCACACCTTTCAAACCAATTTCCATATACTTTTTCTTATTGTTTGCCCGCTCATGTAAGCCTGTTCCAATAAAAGTAACATCATCAGCACAAAGCGAAAAACGGAGATCAATGTTTCGCGTGGCTAATGCCTCCCAAAATAAATTATGGGTGTTTAATACTTCTTGTTCCTCCTTAGAAAATAGAGCCATAATGCTATATTAAATTAGTCTGTTCTTTTTCCATCAGGCAAAATCAATTCCGTTTAATCCGGCAATCTTATGATAAATTCCGAGCTTTCGCCTTCCTTTGTCTCCACCTTCAATTCCCCACCATGTGCTTTAACAATATCATACGCCAGGCTCAATCCTAGTCCAGTTCCTTCACCGGTTGGTTTAGTGGTAAAGAAGGGTTGGAAGATTTTATCCAGTACTTTTTGAGGGATGCCGTTGCCATTGTCTTTTACTGAAATCAGAACTTTATCACCTGACTTCTTTGTAGAGATCGTAACAGTTGGTTTGTAGCCCTCTAATTGTTGCTTCTTTTTTTCATCAACCACATAAAAAGCATTGGTAATTAAATTAAGAATTACCCGTCCAATATCCTGGGGAACAACTTCAATTTTGCCTATAGTTTCATCGAACTCTGTATTCAAAGTAGCATTGAATGTCTTGTCTTTAGCCCGCAATCCATGATATGCCAGGCGCAGGTATTCATCGGCCAAAGCGTTGATATTGATTAGCTCTTTAACTCCGCTGTTGCTGCGGCTATGTTGCAGCATTCCTTTAACAATTGCATCGGCCCGTTTGCCGTGATGCAATATTTTTTCAAGATTCAGTTTTACATCCGATGCAATAGCTTTTGCTTCTTCGGCATCTCCCCTATCAAGTTCGAGTTTCATTTCATCCAGCAACTCACTGCTTACTTCCGAGAAGTTATTCACAAAGTTCAGCGGATTTTGGATTTCATGGGCAATGCCGGCGGTGAGCTCGCCGAGGGAAGCCATTTTTTCGGATTGGATTAGTTGCTTTTGCGTTACCTGCAGTTCAGCCAGGGCTTCTTCTGCTCTTTGTTTTTCTGTCTGAAGTTTTACCAGGTCCTCTTCAGCCTGGATGGCATGGGCTTCGGCAATTTTCAGGTCGTTAAAACGGGTGAATGTAAGATTGAATACTGCAGCAAACCTACCCAACAATTGAATGGTTGCTTCCGGCTGCTCAACGGGTGATGCCATGCCGATAAACCCTCTATTAAAATAACCGAGGTACTGTATCCTGCGGGTTTGTGCAAGTCCACCTTTAAACGGAACATTCAGGCTGCTGAGATATCGAAAATATTCCTGCAGTTCTTCACCTTTCATATCTATCGTCAATGAGTTCTTTATCCCTTTCCAGCCTTCCAGCATTTTTTTAAATACAGGATTATTATTCAGGTTTGTCTCAAAAGCGGAACTCACTTTACTGCCGTCTTCATCCGTAATCCAGAATTCCGCATTTGCCTGGTCGTCCTTGATAATGGTGATATACAACCGATTCGGCTCAATACCAAGTTGAATTAATTGCTGAAAAAGAACGGCTGAGGTTTCGGCAAGCTCTTCACTTTTCTGCATGGCCAGTGTGCGGCTTCTCACTCTTTCCAATGCAGCCTCTATCCTTGCTTCCCTTGCCTGGGCTTCGGCTTTTTGCAGATCAAGGAAACGTGTATAGGTTTGTTCAAAAACATTTCCAAGACGTTTGAAAATATCATGGGCTTCAGGACAAGCTTCGAGGGTGATGAACATCAGGCTTACCTGCTGGCCAAATACATAATGGTTGATTTGATGTTCCGGCATTTGAAAACCCGATTTGAGAAGGTCTTCAAACTGGATTTTAGCCATTTTGAACAAGAGCCGATAATGTTCAGCCAAGGTTTTGCCTTCTGCTTCAATCACAAAGAAATCATCGCCTCTTTTCTTTGCTTTACTGATCTCCATGAAAAACGGATGGGTAGTCAGATCAACCGTGTATGGCGTCATAAATTGTCCGTCGGAAGTACTAACCACCCAATCGATGTAAGATGTTTCTCCTTCCTGCCATATATTAACTCCGGTTGACCAGGTTTTTATGCCGAGCTGTTTTACCTGTTGAAATAATACTTGGGCAACATCAGCCAGTTCATCACTTTTCTGCATCGCCATGGTCCTGGATCTGACTCGTTCCAACGCTGCTTCAATCTGCGCTTCGCGAGCCTGTGCTTCTGCTTTTTGGAGATCAAGGAAACGGGTATAGGTTCCATCAAACACCTTAGCAAATCTTTCTAGTAAATCAATTGTCACTTGTGGTTTGGGATCTTGCGTAATAATAGTAAGTATTCCTTTGGAGAAAGTAGCCACATTCTGTACCCTTCTTGTACCAAAAATCTCTCGTTGCACCGGCAAGCCTTTTTTATTAAGGAACTGAAAATATTCTTCCAGTTCTTTTCCCTGTAAATCAATGGTGATTGATTTTGTTTGTTCTTTCCAAGCCTTGTACATTTTTTGCATCACATGCGGTTCGTCCAATGAAGCTTTAAATAAATTGTTCAATTGCAAACCGCCGTGCTGAGTAGCCCATATGTCAAATACATTTTCCTTTTCATTCACAATTTCTATGGCCATACGTTCCGGTCTTTCACCCAAAGCATTGAACTGATGAAAAAGAACTGTTACAGTTTCTGAAAGTTCCTCGCTTTTCTGCATGGCCATAGTTCTGGCTCTAACCCTTTCAAGGGCCAGTTGAATTTGTGCTTCGAGGGCCTGTGCTTCCGCCTGTTTCAGATCATTGAAACGTGTGTAGGTAAGATCAAATACTTTCCCAAAACGGCTGAAAATATCCAGGTTTTCATCAGACAAGGGTTCCAGTCCGCCGGTTTGCAATCCGCCGAAATTATTGAACGAGTAGGATAAAAACACCCGGTCAGCCGACATCATTCCTGATTTCACTGCCTCCGGAAGACGGCTGTATTCAGTTTCATTTAGAAGTACCCGGTCCACTTCATGCTTTTCCTCACCGCCGAGTTCATAAACAAATTTTTGCTTTCTTTCTTTCCATGCTTTAATCAATGCCTTGTAATATGGAAGGTCGATATATTTGACAAAATAGGATTCCGGGAGTTGGTCGATTTCCGTATTAAACGTCCAGGCCCTCAATGATAATGAATCCGGATCAATGATATAGATGTAGCATCGGGTCAATGCAAAATCAAGGCGGATCAGTTCTTTAAACAAAGTGGCAACCAGGTCAGCCAGTTCGCTTGAATTTTGCATTGCCATTGCCCTTGCTCTCACACGTTCCAGACCCAGTTCAATCTGGGCTTCCCTGGCCTGCGCTTCGGCCTGCGCCACATCGGTGTATCTACGGTAAGCAAAATCGAATACATTCCGGAAACGCTTCAGCACTTCAAGTTTTTCATCGGTAATGGAACTGAACGTTGATATTCCAACGGAACCGGTACCGATGGAGTAGAGATAATAATACAAGGCGTCCGTATTTTCAATCCTCGGGTCATCCTTTTCACCGATCTTTTTCCTGAATGCAATCCATTCTTTTAAATCCTCTTTTGCAAAGGAGGTTACCGAAAATGCATCTTCTGCACTTCTGACCTGTTTTACCTGCTTTTCAATTAAAGGATGAATATTGTATGCCAGGTGATTGATGCTCTGACCGATTTCGTCGGAATAATCATAATTTACAAATGAAGCTTTTTCATCATTATGAATATTGATCATTGCATTCCTTATTTCGGCAAAACCCAGCGTGATTAATTCGGTAAAGAGCACTTCACAAATGCCCGGCAGGTCATCAGGCTTACGCATACTCAGAGCCTGTGCCCTTACCCGTTCGAGAGAAGCTTCAATTTTTGCCTCCCTGGCCTGGGCTTCGGCCTGCTCAATATCCAGAAAACGGCGATAGGCTAAATCAAATACATTGCGGAAACGTCTAAACAGGTTAATTTCTTCTTCGTTTAAAGGCGAATAAGTCGAAATACCCAGTGCAACAGGCCCTAATGAATAAAAGTAATAATTCAGGGATTGGGCATTTTCCAGATAACTATCCGCAAACTGGTTTGTGGTTTTCTGGTAGTCGTACCAGTCTTGTACTTCTCTCCCGGTTAGTGCACTGGAAAACAATTCTTCAGCGCCCCGAAGCATCTGGTTGGCAAACAAACTCTGCAACTCATGATTTTTATAGTCAACTTCTGTTACTAAAAGCTTATCATGCTTTACATAATATTCATAATTAAGATAAGTGCCTTTGGATTCATAAATAATCGCGGTTTGTACATTACGAATTTCTTTGATCCCCAGGCTTTCGGATTGCTGCGAAATAATGCGGCATACTTCCAGAATTTCATCCGGTTTGCGCATGCCCATGGCAACAGTTCTTACGCGTTCGAGTGACGATTCAATTTCGAGATCACGGTTTTGTGCTTCAACCGCTTTTCGTTTTTGCTCCAGTTCTTCGATTGTTTCCTCCAACAGAATAGCAGTGGTGCGTTTTACCTTTTCTGTACGTTCGAGTTTGAATACTGCAATCTCCAGATCACTGCTTACTTTCTTAACTTCCTTTGCCAGCATTGATTTTTCGTCAGCAGAAATACTTTCATTTTGCTGAATAAAATCCATTAAGGTTTGTAATTGTTTGTTCATTTATTTTTCTTTTAATGCCACACAGCAGGTAGTAAGGTTATGCATTTCAAGATTTCCGCCTGTGGCCCGGGCTAACTCTGCATTGGAGAACATACCAAGCATAGGTACATTCCATACATTTTTAATACCTAAAATTTCCTGTGTCATTAATGGCCCAAGCGAAAGAATTCTGCCGGCACAACTAAAAACAACCAATGCATCTGCTTCAGGCATTTTTGTTTCTTTTAGATCACCTAAGCCTTTAATTACTTTCTCCATCACATCAAAATCGGGAGGTAGGGAGAAACGTATTTTTGATCCTTGGGGAACAGAACCACTGCAGTAAAAAGAATGATCGTTCCAATCAATTACGAGGCCTGGCCTCATAACCGGATCTCCTTTTTCACGTTGAAGCTGCAATGGAAAATTGGCGGCTATTTCCAACAATAAGCCTTCATTGTCAGGCGACACATTTTCGAGCCCGCCATACTTTGTTGTAATATCCAGTACTGGAATATCATCAACTGTATATACGTGGTTTCCTGTGCTTTTAGTAACCGTTCTAATAGTACCTACAGCCCTCCAGCCACAGGTAGCAACACCTTTAATCATGACCTTATCTTCATCAAGTGCAATACATACCAAACCCCGTGAACTTTCACGCCCGTTGGTGAAAACAAACTGGTCAGAAAATGTAAAATCATCGCCTGCCATGCCTCCGTATACGTTTACTCCTTTTCCTGCTATATCTTCAAAACCAAACAACAATTCTTCTGCATCGGTTTCCATATTACTGCCGGCAATAAAAAAGGCAGGGGTTGAAAATTTTTCTTTTGCTTTTCTTGCAATAGCTTTCGTTATTTCCCTGTAATTCTTTTCAGGATACTCGTCAAAATAAATTTGAAAATGATTTTTATTGATGTTGAGTAAAAGAATCGCGGCTGATCCTTTTTCTGTTTCTTCGTCAATAAACTCTCCATTGGTAGTACAGCCAAAAATGGAGATACCAGAGGCACCCAGTATATCACTAATGGAATTTCTATCCTGGCTTTTAGAAATAAAACAAATAGCCAGGGTTGGTGTAAAGCCGTCAGCCATGCTTTGGTCCAGTGCTGATTTAATATCTTCGGTTGATTTCCCTTTGATTGATTTTGCTTTCATACTGATTGATTTTAATTACGTCGGTATTTTAATAGTAAATATTGATGCTTCACCTTCTTTGGTCTCTACTTTCAACTCCCCGCCATGCGCCTTTACTATATCATAACTCATTGACAAACCCAGCCCTGTTCCTTGTCCGGCCGGTTTGGTGGTAAAGAAAGGCTGGAAAATTTTATCAAGTGCATTCTGAGGTATTCCGTTGCCATTATCTTTTACCGAAATCACTACAGTGTTTCCCTCTCTCAATGAACTTACCCAAACTGTTGGCTCATACCCATTACCAAGCTGATTCTTCTTTTCAGCCACAGCGTAAAAGGCATTAGTGATTAAATTGAGAATCACCCGACCAATATCCTGCGGAATAATATTTATCTTTCCAATGCTATGGTCAAAATCCGTTTTGATTGTAGCATTGAAGGATTTGTCCTTTGCCCGCAATCCATGATAAGCCAACCGTAAATACTCATCTGCCAATGCATTAATGTTAGCAGGTTCTTTAACTCCGTTATTGGATCGACTGTGCTGAAGCATGCCTTTAACAATGGCGTCGGCACGTTTCCCATGGTGGTTTATCTTTTGTTCATTTTCTTTAATATCGTTCGAAATTGCTAATGCATCGGCCAGGTTTCCTTTATCCATTTCCTGCTGCATTTCTTCAATTAGCTCGGTGTTAACATCCGAAAAATTGTTGACGAAGTTTAACGGGTTTTGTATCTCATGCGCAATCCCTGCTGTGAGTTCGCCAAGTGAGGCCATTTTTTCGGATTGGATAAGCTGCTTCTGAGTTGCTTTTAATTCGCCGAGTGTTGTTTCCAATTCTTGCTTTTGGGTTTGAAGCAAGCTGTTTGCTTTCTGTTTCTGTTTGTTATTCCTGTATAAAATGAAAGCTACCACCAGTATTGCAGCAAGTCCGGTAAGAAGTCCATACATTTTTACTCTACTTTCGTATAACTGTTTTGCTTCCCTGCTTTGTTGTTCCAACTGAAGGCGACGGGTAGATTCATTAAAGCTAAGCGTCTGGAATTGCCTGATTTTATCACCATTATACAAACTATCTTTTAATGATACCGATAGATAAAGGTATTTAAAGGCGCTGTCTAACTGGTTATTAGCCCGATACAGATCAGCCAGTAGCGGGGAAATTTCTGCAATATAGCTATCTGAATTATCACCCCAGGATTGCAAATTGATTTTGTTGTTCTGGAAATAAGCTAAGGATTGCCGGGCAAAAAACAAGGCTGAGTCAAGCCGGTTTTCCCTCTGATACAATCTGGCTAAACCTTCCTGAGCACTTGCAATTAACTGCTTGTTAAAGAATGCATTCTGAATAGCTTGTCTATAATAATAAAAAGCAAATTTAGTATCGCCTTTTTCAGCATAAATGTCAGCGATTAATAAAAATGTGTATGATCGTGCGACAGGATCTTCTATGGACTTACCTGCTAGTACTGTTTTTGGATAAATCATCTTATTTGCATAACTTAATGCAGAATCAGGCTGATGCATTTTATAGAAGGCATTTGCAATATTAAACCTGGTCCAAAAATGCCAGAATATATAACTTTCGTCATGAACTTTCACCGTAAGTAACATTGAATCTATTAACCTTTCATTATTCAAATAATTCCGGTAATCCTTCATTGAATAGTAATCATGGGCTACATTGTCAATGGCTGTCACTGTCATGAATTTATTATTTCCTTTTTCTGCAAGCCTCAAATTTTCCAGTCTTATTTCCAGCGATTTTGTATAATTCCCCAGCCGGTGCAACAAAGAAGCAATCACTTCCTGGAGATTGATCAACTGATAAGAATCAACTTCGTTGTTTCCTGTTTTATTTTTTTTTGATGTCATAATCTTTTGTTGCAACTGAAGCGCATTTTGTGCATAAAAAAGTGCTGAATCAGAGTTGTACCACTCCGGATAAAATGCGTAGATATTTGCAATTGCCGCCATTTTACGGACATGTATGGTATCGCTTTTTTCCTGGGAAAGCGAATACCATTTGTCACTGATAATCTGATCCCGCCAGGCTTCGACACTGTCAACTAATATTATGTTTTTTGTTATAGTTACTACCCGGTCGGCTACCTCATTGCCCCAAAACTGCTTTTCAACGTTTAGCCAATTCCCCCTTGTAAATTTATATCCCAATTTACCTGCCGGTAAATTCAGAACAATTGATTTATGATTTGCACTGTATGGCTTCAACAAATATTTCGGGTTTGCAGTGGAGTCCCAATTGCTGAATGTGCCTGTAATATAGAGGCTATCGTGGTGGATGGCAGTTTTCTCCTTCAATATAAAACGCACTTTATATTGTGCTTGTACTATTGAAGATAAAATGAGTAAAAACACAAGGCTAAAGAGGCTTTTCATTGTCGGAATTTTAAATAAAATAATTATTACACCCAGACAGAAATTTCTATCCCTAATTCCCGGTAAGCTTTAATAAATGTTTCCTTTTTACCGGCTCTTTATTCTCCTGGCAAAAATGGGTGAAGTAGTGATGATTAGTCATAAACGATATCTGCGCCTTCTTCCACTCGACTTCAGTATAAGACCGTCGCACGGATTGAAGCTCCTTAAACAATGCATCTGACTTTATTCCAAATTCTGCTGTTCCAAGGTATTCCAGGTCAGCATCAGCAAGTATTTCCTCTAATTTGTTTTTTGGTAACTGAGGTATTTTTGTCACCATAATCATATCGCATATCCGATCAATGTAATCATCATTATAACCGTAATCAGGCAAATAGTGACGAGCTAATAAGCAGCTCTGCTCCTCATGATTGGTATACGTTTTAGTGTATCCCGTATCATGCCATAATGCCGCAACTTGTATAAATTCAAGTTCCTTATCGTTGCAATTTTCGTGAAGGCCTATTTCCAGGGATTTTTCAATTACATACAAGGTGTGCTCAGGATTATGATAAAAATAATTTTCAGGAAGAGTATTTCTCAATAAGTCAATAACAAAATCTCTCATCTTCTGCTTACTTTGCATGGCCCTTAACTTTTAAAATTCCACCACTTGCTTCATTGATGTTTTGAATAAATACGAATGCCTTAGAGTCAATTTCGGAAATCGATTCCTGTATCTGATTTATTTCCAAGCGGGTAACAATGGTTACTATAATTTCGCAATCTGTTTTTACATCGAAACTGCCAGGCAGATACCCTCTTTCCCCTTTATATACTGTTATGCCTTTCCCTAAATCATTCACCAGCATAGCTTTAACCTTTTCGTGCTGAGACGAAATAATATTTACTGCCGTATATTGTTCAATTCCATCTACAATATAATTAGTTGCCCTGGTGGCTGCGAAATAAGTGATTAGCGAGTACATTGCCGTTTCCAGTCCAAAATGAAATGCAGCACCTGCAAAAATAAATGTGTTAAATATCATGATGATTTCGCTGTTGGAGAAGCCAATTCGCCTCCTGGTAAAAACAGCAATAACCTCAGCTCCATCCAGCACGCCACCGCTTCGAATCACCAGGCCAACACCTGTACCTATCAATATGCCACCAAAAATTGCAATCAGGAGTTTATCGTCGGTAACTGACTTAAGATCAACAAATATCAAACCGATTGTTAGCAATACAACTGCAATAGAAGTTTGTACCGCAAAGGTTTTTCCTATCCGTTTATAACCAAGATAAATAAATGGCAGGTTAAACACAAAAATGAAAATACTGATCGGAATATGTGAAATTTCATGCAACAGGATTGAAATACCTGTAACACCTCCATCCATAAACTGGTTTGGGATCATAAATCCCTTCATGGCAAATACAGCCATACCGCTCCCTATAAAAATCTGCAAAAGGTTCTTGAGATTCCATATGTTTTCCCAATTAATGAGGTCACTTTTGTGCTTCTTTACCATATCCGAACAAATGATTTATAATGCATTCGCCATTATTACAATGTCAATTCCATTAAATATTTTTGACATATTCATGTTTATGAATATATTTTAACAATCAACCCTGAACAAAGTTTGATATCACGGATATTCAATAATTTCCATACTTCAACCAGTATTTTTTCAAAAAGAACTTTTGCTTTTAAACTTTATGCTGCAATCTGAGTCCTATAGAACAGAATAAAAACTTACCAAAATATAGTTAACAATGTAAACCATTTGCATTTTAATTACATTTGCACAAATCCATATTTCCTTAATACCTTTATGCCTCAGTTAGAACAACCTTTAGGAAGAATGCTATCCGGTCTGGCAAAAGGATATTTGAATTTATTAAGGGCAAAACTTCAGCACCTGGATATTGATCGCAACTATCATGCATTGGTTTTGATTGAAAGTAAGGATGGAAGCATTACACAGCAGGAACTTGCAGTATTACTTGATACTGATAAGGTTAGCATTGTACGGGTTATTGATTATCTTTCTGAAAAAGGATATGTGCAACGAATACCAAATATAGAAGACCGTCGAAAACACAGCCTGTTACTCACAACCAAAGCGAAACTAGCTTTACCGGGAATAAAACAATCATTTACCGAAATAAATGCAACTGTAATGAAAGGGCTTACAAGCTCGCAGGTTTTGGAATTGACTGAAACCATTAAAAAAATTAAAAGCAACCTAAAAGAAAATATTCAGGCCTTATGAAGTTAAAGTTAATACTCGGATTACCGCTGTTGATGGCAGCGCTCATTTCCTGCAAAAGTGAAGCTAAGGATAAAAACGAAAGTAAAGAGAAACCTCCTGTAGCAGTTGATGTTATTATTGCCGGCAACAGTGATTTTGCTTCCGACATTGAAGTAAATGGAACGGTGCTATCTGAAGAAATGATAGAACTTCATCCCGAAGTTGGTGGCCGTATCATTTACCTTAATATCCCTGACGGAGCCTCGGTTAAGAAAGGCACAATTCTGGCCAGGATCAACGATGCAGATTTACAGGCTCAATTGCAACAGCAGAAAGTACAGCTCGAATTAGCTGAGAAAACGGAACAAAGACTAGGTAAACTTCTTGCTGTTAATGGTGTAGACCAGGCATCCTACGATGCAGCACTCAGTCAGGTAAATTTATTCAACGCAAATATTAATGTTCTGCATGCCCAGATCGACAAAACTGTAGTCAAGGCACCTTTTGATGGCCGGCTGGGACTGAGACTTGTAAGTGAAGGCGCTTATGTTTCAACTGCAACTGTAATCGGAACGTTACAGGAAACCAACAAGATCAAGATCGACTTTTCGGTTCCTGAATCTTATGCCAACCTGGTAAAAATCGGAAAAAGCATTAACATACAAACTAATGCGTCAAAAGAGGATTTTACAGCAACTATCAGCGCTATTGAACCACAGATCAATACGGCTACACGGAATATTAAAGTACGAGCACGGTTGAATAAAGGAAATATAAATCCTGGCGCATTTGTAAAAGTACTACTCAACGAAAAACTGAAAGGTATTGTTGTTCCTACAAATTCAATTATTCCTGATGCACTTTCGAATCAGGTGGTGATGGTAAAAGGTGGTAAAGCAGCTTTTCAGAATGTTGAAACAGGAATCCGCAACAGCGATGTTGTAGAAATAACCAATGGGATTCATATCGGCGACACAATAATAGTAAGTGGTGTTCTATTCGTCAGGCCAAATGGAAATGTAAAAATTAAAAAGGTTCGAAAAAAATGATTCCGTTTAGCCGTTATCACTGCCTGATTTTTACAACGCCTTTGAATTAACCGTTACATTTTCACTCTGACCAATTTATTCCAATGAACATATCTGAATTATCTATTAAAAGACCGATACTTGCTACAGTCATGAACTTGTTCCTGATACTGTTCGGAATTATTGGCTATACTTATCTTGGAGTGAGGGAATACCCTGCTATCGACCCGCCGATGATAACTGTAAGCACTTCATATACCGGTGCAAACTCAGATATCATTGAAAGCCAGATAACTGAACCGCTCGAAAAATCCATCAACGGGATTCCCGGAATCAGGACTATTACTTCAACTAGTGCCGTCGGGCGCAGCAATATTAATGTTGAATTTAATATTGAAGCCAACCTCGAAGCTGCTGCCAACGATGTGCGCGATAAGGTTAGCCAGGCAGTCAGGAATTTGCCCCAGGATATTGACGCACCCCCGGTTGTTACAAAATCGGATGCCAACAGCGACTTTATTGTATTGCTGGCGGTTCAAAGTCCAACCAAAGGATTGCTTGAATTAAGTGATTATGCCGAGAATGTGCTTCAGAATAAATTC